>NZ_DF968477.1:0-12922 GCF_001270025.1 Streptomyces azureus
TCGCCTTCACGAGCATCGCGTGCACCCTCATCTGTTACCGCAGACTCACCAAATGAGATGGCGTCTAACTCCGGCGGCGGCACCCACGAGTTCGTCGCCTGGCTCGCCCGGCGCGGGCGGTGGCTGTCGTACTCGGTCGGGATGACCATCACCGACGCCGTCCACCAGGCCGTCTCGAAGGTCCCGGCCTCGGCCTGGACACCGGCCGTTGAACCCGAAGGCGACATCCGCGACGGCTGGCTGGGGGGCCGAACTCGCCGGCGACTGCCTGACCGGCTGGCCGAAGGGGCTGCGACTGATCGTGCGCAAGGAACGGCCGCACCCCGGTGCCCAATTGCGCTTCACCGACGCCGACGGCATGCGACTGACCTGCTTCGCCACCAACACGGCCAGCGAGGCGATCGCCGCCCTCGAACTACGCCACCGGCAGCGGGCCCGCGCCGAGGACCGCATCCGCGCCGCCCGCGCCACCGGCCTGCGCAACCTCCCTCTCCACGGCACCGCGCAGAACCAGATCTGGCTGGAGATCGTCCAGATCGCCCTCGACCTGCTGGCCTGTATGCCCCTGCTCGCTCTGACCGGCCAAGCCCGGCTCTGGGAGCCCCGCATCCTGCGGCTTCAGCTGTTCTCCACCGCCGCCCAGCTCGTCACCACCGGCCGTCGCCGCTACATCCGCCTGGCCAGGCACTGGCCTTGGACTGACGTGATCATCGATGCCTTGGACCGGCTCCAGGCCCTACCGAACCCCGGCTGACGAGCACCTTCCCGCCCCTGCGAGCAGCACCAGCCCACCGGAGCCGTGGAACCCGGCGCACACCCGACGCGACAGCCGGGCACTCAACCTGCCCAGACCCCGAAATTCCGCACCGACACTCGCCACAAAGGGTCCGTCAGCAAGCTGACGGACCCTCATACAAGATCGAGGCTAAGACCCACGATTCGCCAGCATTTGCCACCCGGCTATCTGGGAGCAACCCGTGCCCGGCGTCCCATGCGTGCGCGATGCGTGAGCGGACGGTCCGGCACAGCACGTCACGAGCGGGACTACGCACGACGGCGCAGAGCGCTGATCAGGCCAAACAGCATCCCGAGGTAGCGCGAGGCACCACCCGGCAAGGATTCGACCCCACTCCCAAAGCGGGTGTCGCAGGTCCGAATCCTGCCGGGGCACAGAGCTAAGGGCCAGTTCAGGGGCATGATCCCCTCGAACTGGCCCTTGTCGGCACCAACGGACGCGGCCTCCAGTACGGCAACCCCTCCTGACCCCAACACCCGAACGGGGCCGCGGGCACAACCGCCTGCGGCCCCGCCATGGCCGAGGGACCTCGCGCAGGCGTGGGGCGCGTCACTTCATGGGATCGCCTGTCGGCGTGGGTCAGTTCGTCACGCGGAAGGTGGCGTCGCTGCGGGCCGTCGTGGTGGTGATCGGGTCGAGGCGGAGTTCGTAGGCGTAGTGGCGGATGTACCGGTCGGGGTGGCTGTACGACTGGAAGGACGACCATGTCGGGTCGGCGAGGCCGGCGACCTGGCGGAAGGTGGCGTCCGCGGCGAACCGGGTGGTGCCGTCGTTGTAGGCCAGCTGGAAGTCGTAGTTGGAGTGCCGCAGGAAGTGGCCGGGGAAGTTGACCGACTCGAAGGAGACGGTGCCGGAGCCCGCCAGGCCGGGCCTCAGCCGGAACTGGGCGTCCGGGCCGGTGACGTTCTGGTCGATGCGCACGTCGAAGTTGGCGTGCCGTACGTACCGGTCCTGGAAGTTGAACGACTGGAGCCGCTTGGCCGGGGTGTTGGCCCAGCGTGAGAGCACGCGGCTCTCCTCGGCCGCCGTCAGGTTGAGGATCGCACCGTGGCGCTTCTTCGTGCCGCCCAGGTTGTAGCTTCCCGACGCCGGGAGGCGGTAGGTGCCGGCGGCGGAGGGGTTGGTCGTCGTGACCGGCATGTAGCCGCGTCCGGAGGCGTACTGGTCGAGGTACAGGGTCCATTCGTTGCGGTCGCGGAACTTCATCCACATCGGGCCTTCGACCTGGGAGCCGGTCAGGCCGATGCCGGAGAGGTTGCCGAGGTTGGTCCACGTACCGAGGATCGAGTTGCTGCCTTCGAGCGTGATCTGGCCGTCGCCGGAGGCCCGTACGTAACGGAAGTCACCGACGCCGGACGGCACCTCGACGATCTGGGTGTCGATGATGTTCTGGGTGCCGGGGCGGTCGATGTAGAGCTGCGGGGTGGTGATGGTGCGGAAGTCGGTGGTGCGGGCGTAGTAGATGCGGTGCTTGAGCACGCCGCCCCGGGTCGCGTTCGTCGCCCAGTACAGGACGTAGTCGTTGGTCTCGGGGTTCCAGATCGCTTCCGGCGCCCAGGCGTTGCGCCCGTCGGGGATCGCGCCGGCGACGTTGAGCAGCCGCGGCTGCGACCAGGTGACCAGGTCCGTCGACTCCCACACCACGAGGTTGCGGCTGGCGTTGTTCACTGAGTCGTCCCATGACTGCCCGCAGCCGATGCACAGGTCGGTCGCGATGATCCAGTACTTGTCACCGCCGGGGGCTCTGACCAGTGCGGGGTCGCGCACCCCACGGGTTCCCACCGTGGACCGCAGGGTCATCCCGCCGCCGTTGAGGTCACTCCAGTTCAGGCCGTCCGTGCTGTGCGAGAAGTAGATCTGCTGACCGGTCGACCCCTCCCCGACGAAGTGCGTCATCAGGTAGCCCGGGTCGGCGGCGGCGGCCCGGTCAGGTGTGGTCAGGGCCTGGCCTGTGAAGAGGAGGCAGGCGGCGAGCGATATCGCCGACAGCCTGGAGAGAAGCGCGCGCATCTGCGTGTCCCGTCTTTCTCTGACTTTCCGTTGCCCCGTGGTCGCCGCGCCGACGGCGTCGACTCACATGCCGCTGTCGCGGCTCTCAGCCGTGCCCGTCAGGTCTTCCGGCGTGACGTCATGGTCCGCTGGATCAGGATGAAGGCGCACAGCAGCAGACCCGTGGCGATCTTCGTCCACCAGGAGCTGAGCGTCCCCTCGAACGTGATGACGCTCTTGATCAGGCCGAGCACCAGCACACCGAAGAGTGTGCCCAGCACATAACCGGAACCGCCGGTCAGCAGGGTGCCGCCGATGACCACGGCGGCGATGGCGTCGAGTTCCATGCCGACGGCGTGCAGCGGGTCGCCCGACTGGATGTACAGCATGAACAGCAGCCCCGCCAGGGCCGAGCAGAAGCCGCTCACCGTGTACACGGCGATCTTTGTGCCGCCCAGCGGAAGGCCCATGAGCAGAGCCGACTGCTCGTTGCCGCCGATGGCGTACACACGGCGTCCGAAGCGGGTGTAGTGGAGCACGTAGGAGGCTACGGCGAGGACGACCAGGGCCACGACGGCGCCGATCGACAGGTCCCCCACGCCCAGCGACACCCGCGTCTGGGCCAGGGTGCCCACCGAAGCGTCGTTGATGGAGATGGACTCCTTGCTGATGACCAGGCACAGCCCGCGGAAGAGGAAGAGCCCGGCGAGCGTGACGATGAACGGCTGGATCTCGAAGTTGTGGATCACATAGCCCATCAGGAAACCGCCGAAGGCGCCGACGGCCAGTGCGAGGGGGACGACCAGGAGCAGCGGCAGTCCCTGACGTTCCACCAGCCACGCCGTGAACATGGTGGTGAAGCCGATCACCGAGCCCACGGACAGGTCGATGCCGCCCGACATGATGACGAAGGTGGCACCGATGGCGGCGACCAGCAGATAGCCGTTGTCGATGAACAGGTTGAGGAACACCTGGGGTTCGGCGAACCCGTAGTTCTGGTACCGGCTGAGGCCACCGACGTACATGGCGATGAACAGGGCGGCCGTGACCAGGACGGGCAGACGCCGGTCGCCGAGCAGGCTCGCGGCACGGGAGGCGGTACTGCCGCTCGGAGCCGCCTTGGGGGTCTGGGCGGTCGCGCTCATCGCGACACCTCCATCTTCGGGGCGGCGTCGGCCGCCGGAGCGGGCTCCACCGGGGCGGCGTCCCGGCGCGGGCCCTTGGGGCCCTTCGCGCCGAAGACCTTGGCCCGGAACTTCGGGGACTGCAGCAGGCAGACGACGATGACGACGGCGGCCTTGAAGACCAGGTTGGTCTGGGTCGGCACGCCGATGGTGTAGATCGTGGTGGTCAGGGTCTGGATGACGAGTGCGCCGACCACCGTGCCGCCGAGGGAGAACCGGCCGCCGAGCAGCGAGGTGCCGCCGATCACCACGGCGAGGATCGCGTCGAGTTCGATCCACAGACCGGCGTTGTTGCCGTCCGCGGCCGAGGTGTTGGAGCTGATCATCAGGCCCGCGATGCCCGCGCACAGCGCGCAGAACATGTAGACCATGATCTTGATGCGCGTGGACCTGATGCCGACCAGGCGGCTGGCCTCGGCGTTGCCGCCGACCGACTCGACCAGCAGGCCGAGCGCCGTGCGGCGGGTGAGCGCCACGGTGACGGCCACCACCGCCGCCACCACGAAGATGGAGAAGGGCAGGGTCAGCCAGTAGCCGCCGCCGATCAGCTTGTACGGCTCGCTGTTGACGGTGATGATCTGGCCGTCGGTGACCAGCTGGGCGACACCTCGGCCCGCGACCATGATGATGAGGGTCGCGATGATGGGCTGGATTCCCATCCTGGCCACCAGGAAGCCGTTCCACAGACCGCAGACGACCGCGGCCACCAGCCCGATGCCCATCGCCAGGAACACCGCGGACAAGGTGTTCTGGTCGGCCTGGTCGCTGATGTACGAACAGGTCAGGGCGCCGGTGATGGCGACCACGGCACCGACGGAGAGATCGATGCCGCCGGTGGCGATGACCAGGGTCATGCCGACCGCGACCAGGATCAGCGGTGAGCCGAACAGCACGATGGAGACGAGGCTGCCGTAGAGGTGGCCGTCCGTCATGTTGATCGAGAAGAAGTCGGGCGTGAAGGGGACGTTGACGAGCAGCAGGGCGATCAGGACCGCGACCGGCCAGAACAGGTGGTGATGCGTCAGTGCTCGCCAGCGGGAGGTGGTGGTCACTGGTGTTCTCCGCTCGCGATGGTCTCGAGGATCTTGCTGGTGGTGATCTCCGGCCCGTTGGTCAGCCGCGCCACCAGCCGGCGGTCGCGCAGCACTCCGATGGTGTGGCTGAGCCGGAGCACCTCCTCCAGTTCGGCCGCGATGTACAGCACCGACATGCCGTCCTCGGAGAGGGACACCACCAGTTTCTGGATCTCCGTCTTGGCGCCGATGTCGATGCCGCGCGTCGGCTCGTCCAGGATCAGCAGCTTCGGCTGGGTGATCAGCCAGCGGGCGAGCAGTACCTTCTGCTGGTTGCCGCCGCTGAGCCGGCCCACGCGGGCCTCCGGGTCGGCGGGGCGGATGTCCAGCGCCTTGATGTACTTGGCGACGAGTTCGTCGCGCTGGGAGACCGGGATGGGCCGGGTCCAGCCGCGGGCCGCCTGGAGGGCGAGGATGATGTTCTCGCGCACCGTCAGGTCGGGGACCAGGCCCTCGCTCTTGCGGTTCTCCGAGCAGAACGCCACACCGGCCGCGATGGCGTCGTTCGGGGCGCTCATCGAGACCTGCTTGCCGCCGATGGTCACCTTGCCGCTGTCGGGCTGGTCGGCTCCGAACAGCAGCCGGGCGAGTTCGGTGCGGCCCGATCCCAGCAGTCCGGCGAGCCCGAGCACCTCACCCTTGTTGATCTCCAGGTCGAAGGGGGCGATCCCGCCGGTGCGGCCGAGCCCCTCGGCCTGGACCAGTGTCTCGCCGACGTCGGAGCGCAGCTGGTGCTCGTGCAGCTCCTCGAGCTGGTCCAGGGCCTTGCCGATCATCAGCTCGATCAGCCCGACCTGGTCGAGGTCGCGGACCAGGTGCTCGCCGACCAGGGTGCCGTTGCGCAGGACGGTCATCCGGTCGCAGACCTCGTAGATCTGGTCGAGGAAGTGCGACACGAACAGGATCGCGACGCCCTCGTCCCTCAACTGCCGCATCAGACGGAACAGTTCGAGGACCTCGTCGCGGTCGAGGCTGGAGGTCGGCTCGTCGAGGACCAGCACCTTGGTGCCGAGTCCCGCGCCGCCCCGGTCCCCGGTGCCCACCGACCGTACGATCGCGACCAGTTGCTGCACGGCCAGCGGGTACGAGGACAGCGGCGCGGCGACGTCGATGTCGAGTCCGAGCCGGTCGACCAGCTCCGCCGCCTCCTTGCGCATCCGCTTCCACTGGATGCGGCCGGCGCGGGTGGGTTCGCGTCCGATGAAGATGTTCTCCGCCACCGACAGGTTGGGGCAGAGGTTGACCTCCTGGTAGACCGTGCTGATGCCGGCCTGCTGCGCCTGCAGCGGGCTGCCGAACCGTACGGACTCGCCGTCCAGGGTGATCGTGCCGCCGTCCAGGGAGTAGACGCCCGTCAGCACCTTGATGAGAGTGGACTTCCCCGCACCGTTCTCGCCCATCAAGGCGTGGATCTCGCCGGGGAAGAGCCGGAAGTCGACGCCCGACAGAGCCCGTACCCCCGGAAACTCTTTGACTATGCCCGTCATCTCCAGGACGGGCTGCGGCTCTGCCATGGCAGCGCTCCTCGTGAATGGTCCAGGTCCGCGGGGAGCCACCCGGCCGAGGGATGTCGGCCGGGTGGAGGCTCCCACCGGCGGGGACGGTCGGTCAGTACTTGCGGGTGGGGAGCGCGTCCTTGGCCTGGTCCTGCATGAAGTCGCTCTCCTTGGTCTTGATCCAGCGTTCGACCGTCTCGCCGTCCTTGACCTTCTTCACGACCTCCATCAACTGCGGGCCGAGCAGCGGGTTGCACTCGACGATGGCGTTGATCTTGCCTTCGGACATGGCGACGAAGCCGTCCTTCACGCCGTCGATGGAGACGATGAGGATGTCCTTGCCGGGCTTCTTGCCGGCCGCCTCGATGGACTGGATGGCGCCGATGGCCATGTCGTCGTTGTGCGCGAAGAGCACGTTGATGTCCGGGTTGGACTGGAGGAAGGCCGCCATGACCTGCTTGCCGCCGGCACGGGTGAAGTCACCGGTCTGGCTGACGACGACCTTCCAGTCGTCCGCGTGGTCCGCGTCCATGACCTCCTTGAAGCCCTTGGCGCGCTCGATCGCGGGGGCGGCGCCGGTGGTGCCCTCCAGCTGGGCGATCTTCACGGCGCCCTTGTGGCCCGCCTTCTCCAGGACCTTCTCCAGGATCCTGGCGGCGCGCCGGCCCTCGTCCGTGAAGTCGGAGCCCACCAGGGTCACGTACAGGGAGTCGTCGGAGGTCTCGACGGAGCGGTCGGTGAGGACCACCGGGATCTTCGCGGCCTTGGCCTCCTTGAGCACCGCGTCCCAGCCCGTGACGACCACCGGCGAGAAGGCGATGACGTCGACCTTCTGCGCGATGTAGTTGCGGATCGCGGAGATCTGGTTCTCCTGCTTCTGCTGGGCGTCGGAGAACTTGAGGGTGTAGCCCGCCTCCTTCGCGGCCGACTTCACCGAGTCACTGTTGGCGGTGCGCCAGCCGCTCTCCGAGCCGACCTGGGAGAAGCCGAGGGTGATCGCCTTGCTGCCGCTGCCGCTGCCGGCGGCGGCGGCAGAGCTGCCGTCCTCCTTGGCGCAGGCCGCGAGTCCGGTCGCAGCCGCCACGCCGACCGCCGCGGTAAGGAAGTTTCTTCTGTTCAGCATGTTTCTTCTCCTTCGTGGAGCCGGCCCGGGGATTGGACTCGGTTGCGTGAGGTCGCTTCTGACGTTCCGTCGGGAGCTGTGGAAGCGCGGTGGTCTGTTCTGCTGACCGGCCAACGTTCGAAGTGTCGAACATGCGGGGGATGCCGTCAGAGGGTCTCGGGGCGGGGTGAGTTTTCGGGGGGGAGTGGAGCGGGCCGAAGGAAAGGCGATGGCTCCGCTTCCCCACCGCGGAGAGGTCCTGGCGTATGGCGCTCAGCGGAGGGGCGAAGAACTCCGACCCCAGGACGCGGGGAACCCGGCCGCCGCGATGTCGTGGGAGGTGCGGACGCCGACCTCGCCAAGCGTCCGCGACGAACAGCGCCTTACAGTCGCCGGCTGGTTAAGAGCGTGCTCAGACCCCGGCCCGCCCGCCGAAGCGGTTCCCGGCCCGCACGGTGACCCGGCCCTCGGCCTCCAGCCGCTTCTCGGAACCCGCGAGATGCCAGGTGACGCGGCAACCGGCCGCCAGGAGGCACCTGGTGGCCAGCCGTGCACCGGGGCGCTGATCCTTCATGGCGTCGGGGCGCCTCCGGGACGCGGCCACTGCCGAAGGTCACCACCGGAAAGGTGGGCGGCCGCAGCAGGGATTGCGCCATGACCGCACCTCCTTGGCAACTGCCCTGCGGCAGGACTGGAACAGGTTGGCGATCCGCCAGGGAGGTCCTGCTGTGTGCCGGGTGTGCCACGGCTGTCCCCCCTGAAGCGGTCGGTGAATGCGAAGGTCATAGTGAGCGCCTACCGTTCCAGCAGGTCAAGGGGTTGGGCGAGAACGGGCCATCACGTTTGAGTAACGCGGGTAGCGGACTGCCGCACGGTCACCCGGCGCGGAATCGCCTTTTCGGCGGAGATATTGACGCTCGGCGGGCGTGGCCATATTTTCGGTCATTGAACGGCGGATCGAACTCTGTACGGGATCTCGGACGTACGTGGCTTGGGGCATGGCGCCCGCTGCAGATGACCGACGCCCGGGCCGGCGTCGCCGTCGGCGAACTCGGATGGCGAGGTCTCACTGCGGTTCGTGGCGAGCCGGTGGAGGCTCAGGCCGACGCCGTCTCTTTTGGTGATCGGGGGATGCGCTGAGGGGGCGGAAGGCGTGCGCGACTGAGACGAGGGTGACGTGGTGACGCCACTCCCTCCAGGTGCGGCCTTCGAAGTGGCCTTGGCCCAGGGCCTGCTTCATCTCGCGGTGGTCGACTCCGCCCGCAGTGAGATGTGTCGGCATCGCCGAGTGCGAGGGGGTATCCGAGCTGCACGGGCGAGGAGCACGGGAGGGCCAGCTCAGAGGTCCCTCAGGATGGCCCTTCACAGTTCAGGCGTTGTGGCTACGCACTTGTTGCGACCGCCGTTCGGCCCTCCCCGAGGAGCTCGAGACCGCTCCCCCCACCGCCTCGGATCATGGCACCGAGCCGATCGGCGACAGCTCGGTCACGGTCACTGGTCAGGTGCTGGTGGATCACCGCGGCGCGAGAGTCGTTGTGCCCCATCCGCCTCATCAGTTCCCGTATGCCGCCCCCTGACGTAGAGGCCGGGGTTGCCCGTGTGCCGCAGGTAGCGGAAGCGCGGCTCGGCCGTGTCGCCCGCAGCCTTCCGCCTCCGCGTGCCACAGTCGTGCCAGATCCAGCCGTCCACCACAGTCAGGAGGGGTGACTGGCGCGCGTCTTTGTGCCTGTCAGCTCAGCCGCGGAAGCCTCAGGTCACCGGCAAGACGCCCCACCCTCCCTCCTAAAGCGGGTGTCGCAGATTCGAATCCTGCTGGGGCACCAGCAACAGGCCGCCTACGGACCTCGTAGGCAGCCTTCGCCATCTCCCTGCCCTCACGGCAGGACGGCCCTTCAGTGGGCGTGGAGGATCGCGACGCCCTGGATGCTCAGCGGCCCAGAGCCAGGCGTACGTCATGAGGTCGAGGGCATCGCGTCCTCCAACGTCAAAGCCAGTTTCCGTGTCCCCGGCATCGAGTGGACGGAGTTCACCATCACTGCCGGATGAGGCCGAAGACGGCGGGCTCGGCCGATTACTCTCGGGACGACCCTCCGTAGCAGGTGGCGATCGCGGCGGCGCGCTCGCGCAGGGAGTCGCGCAACCACTGCGGGGCCAGGGCCTCCGCGTTCGTGGCGAGGTGCCACAGTGCCCATTCGGCGTGTCTCGGATCTTGGAAGGTCACCTCCAGCCGCAACCAGCCGTCCGCGTCTGTTTCTTCGGCGCGGACGGCCAGCGCGGTGCCCACCAGGTCGTGCCGCCGCGCAGGGTTCACCCGTACCAGCACGGTGACTTGGTCGCCGCCGGTCCGGAACCGCGTGCTGCGTTCCTGCCAGGCCCGGTCGAGATCGACCCGGTCCGGTCGCTGTGCCGGTTCGGCGAGTTCCTCGGCGGCCAGGACGCGGGACAGCCGGTAGGTGCGGTCCGCACCAGACCTGGTGGCCAGCAAGTAGCCCTGGTCGCGCACGGTGACCAGGCCGATCGGGTCCACCGTGCGCCACTTCGGGGTCTGGTCCGCAGCCGCGTAGTGGATGCGCAGCTTGTGTCCGGCGAACACCGCGCGCCTGACCTCGGTCACTATGGCGTCGGGCACCTCCTCAGCGACCAGCCGGCGCGCGAGGAGGTCGGTCTCCGGGTCGATGAGCACTCGCTGCGCCGCGCCGGCCGCGGTGGCCCGGTGGCTTTCGGGGAGCGCGTCGACCACCTTGAGCATGGCCGAAGCGAGCGCCGAGCCGAGACCGAAGGCCTGCGCGCCGCGCCGTGATCCGGCGATCAGCAGGGCAAGTGCCTCGTCGTGGTTCAGTCCGGTGAGCTCGGTACGGAAACCGGGCAGCAACTCGAACCCGCCGTGCCGACCGCGTTCGGCGTAGACCGGGACGCCGGCTGCGGACAGCGCCTCGATGTCGCGCAGCACGGTGCGGGTGGATACCTCCAGCTCGCGGGCCAGCGCGGCCGCGGACAGCCGACCGTGCTGCCGGAGCAGCAGCACCAGCGATACCAACCGGTCGGCGCGCATACGAAAACACTACTGGAATACATGACACGCGATGTCGTGATTCGTTGGGAGGCTTACCAGCGCACAAAGCCCGTCGCACATGAGAGGTGATCTGCATGACACACGCCCTTGTCAATCCGGACGGTTTACACGACCCGGTCCCGTTCGGCTACAGCCACACCGCCACCGTCCCCGCGGGTACGGAGCTGGTACTCGTCTCGGGTCAGTACGGATCGGGTCCAGACGGCGCGGTCGTCTCTACCGACTTCTCCGAGCAGGTGAAGCAGACGTTCCACAACATCGGAGTCGCTCTCGCCGCCCACGGGCTTGACCTCAGCCACGTCGTCCAGCTCAGGACGTATGTGGTGAACCATGACGTCAGCAAGCTGGGGCCCATCGCCGGGGCCGTGCACGAGTGCTGGGGTGACAAACCGCCCACGCAAACTCTCATCGGTGTCGCGAGCCTGGCAACGCCTGACGTGCTGTTCGAGGTCGAGGCCCTCGCCGCCCGGCCCTGACTCGCCGCCTCGCCGGGCTCCGGGGCTGTGGCGCGGAGCAACTGCCAGGCACCATTACCAGCACCTTCAAGGCGCCACTACCCGAGGCTCCGCTGCCGAGTGATCGAACTCGTAGAGCGGTGTCGCGGGTCCGAACCCTGCGGGGGGACCAGCGGACAGGCCGTCTACGGATCCCGTAGGCGGCCTTCGTCATCCCCTGACTGCCGCGCCGATCCCTCGGGGCGTCGTCAAGACTCCGCGTCAGGACGAGCCGAGGACGCATAACTCGTGGCCCTCCGGGTCGGTCAGGCACTCGTGCGGCGACGGCCGTCAGTACGCGGTCCCCCACTGCGCCGAGCGTCCGTACCGGTTCGCCTACAGCCGTGGCGGCTTCGCCGTCTCGCTCTTCAACGTCGGTGCGCGTCGCGAGTCCCGCCGCTTCGGCAGTCAGGCCGACTTGTTCATACGGCAGTTTCTGGAGGAGGGGATCGTCGGGCGCACCACCCGCTACGACACCGACCCGGGCTTCAACTCGGACGACACGGAAACCGTGCGGATCATCGCCGAGCACTTCGGGCTGCCTGCCGCACCCCTCGGGCCGGGGCGCGGGTAGGCCGGCGTACTTGAGTACGGGTGCTCATGACGGCCCCGCCAGGCCGGAGTGACCATGGCGGTATGAAGAATCGGGGAATGCTTTCGGCCGGGGCCGCGCTCGTTCTCGGGGTGCCTGTCGCCGCCTGGGGGCTGATGGGGCAGCAGAACTACGACGGGTTGCCGGCGAGTGAGCTGGACTACGCCTATCAGCCGTGGGACATCGGGGACGGTGTGGCCGCCGGCGTCGGTGGGCTCGCGCTGGTGCTGGCGGGGGTCGGTGCCGCGGTGCTCGTGCGGGGTGCGCGGCGTGGCGCGATGGACCGGCGCTGGTGGGGGGTGCTCGGGCCGCTGGTGGTCGTCGGGCTCATGGCCGGTGTGGGCTGGCGGATCCTGACCGCGGGGGGCGTCGGGGCCAACATCGGTGCCGGGCTGCTGATCATCTTCGGTACGCCGGTCGCCGCCGGGCTGGTTCTGTGGGCCCTAGGGCGCGGCGTGTGGCTGGCGACACGGCGGCACGGGGACGACGGCGGGAGTGGCGGCCGGCGCCTGAGCGGTTTCGCCTCCGGCGGGGTGTGACGGGCGGGGGCTCGCTTCCGCGTGGCCGAAACCCCACGGCGGTCGGGTGACGGGGTGGGACAACCTCCCTGTCGGAGCGTGGAGTTCACCTAGGTTGGTGGGCCGGTCCCCCTTCCCCACCCCCAGGAGGCCCTGCCGTGCTCGACGACAGCCTGCGTGACCGTATCGACACGTCCAAGCCGCACTCGGCCCGATTCTGGAACTACTTCGTCGGCGGCAAGGACAACTACGAGGTCGACCGCGAGATCGGCGACCAGATCAAGTCGATCTTCCCGGGCCTGGTCGACGTGGCGGTCACGAGCCGTCGGTTCCTGGGACGGGCGGTGCGGTACCTGGCCGTCGAGCAGGGTGTGCGGCAGTTCCTGGACATCGGCACCGGGCTGCCGACCGCCGACAACACGCACGAGGTCGCGCAGCGCGTGGCACCGGACTCCCGGATCGTGTACGTCGACAACGACCCCATCGTGCTGGCCCACGCCAACGCCCTGCTCACCAGCACACCCGAGGGCAGGACCGCGTATCTGGACGCCGACCTGTACGACCCGGAGGCAGTCCTGGAGGCCGCCGCGGGCACGCTCGACCTG
>NZ_DF968478.1:0-30191 GCF_001270025.1 Streptomyces azureus
CGTCACCTGAGCCGACACCACCGCCACCCTCGCCCTCGCTCCCGGAACCGACCCCCACGGCCAGACCGGAGCCGCCACCTCCGCCTCCGCCGCCCGCGCCACGCCCGGAGCCGCCGCCCCGGCCTGCCCCCAGACCGGTGCCTCCCCCGCCCCCCGCCCCGGCACCCAAGCCGTCGGCGAAGCCCACCCCGCGTCCGTCCGCGACGCCCGTGCGCTACCCCCGGTACCGCGCCGCGCCGCGGCCACGGCCGGCGAGCAACAGCATGTCGCCGCTCACCTTCGTCCTGCTCGTCACGGTGCCCGCGGTGGTCGCCGTCGCCGCGCTGCGCGCGCGCTGATCCCAGAAGCTCTGGAGGCATCTCTTGCCGGAATGGCTTGTTCTCACCCTCGCGATGCTGGCCGCCTGTGTCGTGGTGGTCGTCATCACGTTCGTACGCCACCGCACGGCATCGGACGACGAGGACCCCAGCGAGACCCCGGACGTCATCGAGTACATGACCATGTGGATCGGCGTGGTGTACGCCATCGTCCTGGGTCTGGCGATCGCCGGTGTGTGGGAGGGGCGCAGCGCCGCCCAGGACCACGTCCAGGCGGAGGCCACCGCGCTGCACGAGATCTCGGAGCGGGTCCGGGTCTACCCGGCCGACGTCCGCGACCGCATCCGGGACGACATCCACACGTATGTGAGCCACGTCGTCACCACCGAGTGGGACACCATGGCCGACAAGGGCAAGGTCACCGAGCGCGGCCGTGAACTCTTCGACCGCGTCCGCCAGGACGTCACCGACTACGAACCGAAGACGGACTTCCAGGCCCAGGCCTACCAGCCGCTCCTCGACCAGGTGACCGCGGCCAGCCAGGCGCGGATCGCCCGGGCGGAGGCGACCGGGGAGACCATGCCGGGCGTGGTGTGGTTCGGGCTGATCACCGGAGCCGTCGTCACGATCGGGATGATCTTCGCCCTCCAGATCCGCAGAACGACGCGTGAACTGGTCCTCGCCGGGGTGTTCTCGGCGCTGATCGCCTTCCTGCTGTTCCTGATCTGGGACTTCGACTCGCCCTTCAGCAGGGGCGTGACCGCGTCGGCGGATCCGTTCCTGAACCTCTTCCCGGGTGCCGGGGACTGACGGCACCCGCACCACGGAACCGGGCCGGGGGGCGCGCGACACACCGTCGCCGTCCCCCGTTCGCGCCAACGGGGGTCCCCCTGGCGGCCCACACGTGTGCCCCATTCGCACTACTGCGATCGCGCCGCCGTGCGCCCGTTCTTAGCGTTTCGGTCATCGAGGTGCATTTGTGACGTGAGCGGAACAGGTCCGCGGTTGCTCCTCGGGGACCCGGAGGATTCACCATGCGCGCGATATGCGTCGCTTCGGCCTCGGCCGTGCTGCTGGGCGCCGGCGCCCTCACCTCCTGCGTACCGGCCGACGCGGCCATCAAGACCGATTTCGCTTTCAGCGTCGAGCCCTCCACCGTCGCCGCGGGCGGCCAGGTCACGCTGTGGGTGGAGCGCAACGAAGCGTGCCGGGGGAAGGCGGCAGTCTCCTCACCGGTCTTCGACCTGGTCGCCATCCCGCCGGAGCAGTCGTCGGCGACGGCCAGCGTCGACTGGGACGCCAAGCCCGGCGCCGTGTACGACGTGGAGTTCGTCTGTGACGAGTCGAGCGGCACCGCGCGCCTGACCATCGCCGGCGGCCGTCACCCGTCACATCACCACCGCCACCCGTCGAAGGGCGTGCACGCCGGAGAGGGCGGCACCCTCGCCGGCTTCAACCTCAAGGAGATCGGCCTCGGCGCCGCCCTCATCGCCGGCGCGCTGGGCACGGCGTACCACTTCGCACGCCGCCGCACCGACGAGGACGCCGGCTGACCCACCCGGCCCACCCGCACGCACAGGTCTTCGCCCCGGATCCGTCGAGGGATCCGGGGCGAAGACCGTTCACGTGCGAGGCGGCTCGTCGAAGGAGCGGGGAACGAGACGTCAGACGCGCTGCTCGGCGCGGCGGCGCATCCAGAACACCCCGCCGCCGACGACCGCCGCGGCCAGGAGTCCGCCGCCGATGGCCACGTCGGTCGGGGTCGCACCGGTGGTGCTGCTGCCGCCGATACCGCCGCGGACACCGCCGATGACCGTGAAGGCCTGGGGCTTGGTCAGGGTCTTGCCGTCGCAGGTGACCCTGATGTCGTACGGCCCCGGGTGGGCGTTGTTCCTGATGGTGGCGGTGCCCCTCGCCGTCTCCCTGGGGCCGGAGGTGGGCGAGAGCGTCGCCGGCATCGTGAACGCATCAGAGGTCGCCGTGCCGCCCCTGCGGCAGCCGTCGACCGTGATGGTCAGCTGGCCGCCGCGGGCGATCACGTTGGGCTGGGCGACGACGTTGCTGGGCGTGTCCCACGCGGCGGCCGCGGGGGCGGAGAGGCCGAGGGCGGCGACCGCGGCGCCGGCGACCGCCAGGGCACGAGTGTTACGCATGTGAACCTCCGCGGAAGACGCCCCGGGACCCGTCCCCGGTCGATCGGCGAGAAAGCGCCTCCCAGAAAGACAGTCAGTTGCCCTGGCCGGACCCGCATTTCGGGAATGGTCCGTCCTGGTGAGTGAAGACACCGCGGGACAACCGCGCAATCGGGCATCGCCGCAGGTCATGGGCCGTCAGAAAATTCCTCGCGGTGGCAACTCGGATGGCTGCACCTCAAGGCCCCGGGCCGCCCCTGACAGCCCTGGGACCATCCCGGACAGCCCCGTGGCCACCCGTTCGCTCCCGCCCCGTCGCCGGTTGCGCGCGCGGCACTTAGCGTTCTGATATGCGCGAACGACACAGCGACGGCCGGGTCGAGAGGGGATGGCCCATGTCTGCGTCCGAGCTGGCCGAGGCGGAAGAGGAGGCGCGGCGGAAGAAGCGCGCCCCGTGGGGCGTGATAGCGCTGGTTCTGCTGACCGGCCTCGCGCTCATCCGGAATGGTTCGGGGGAATTCGACGAGGGCCCGCCGCAGCCGGCGACCGCGGCCGCGGCGGACAGCCGCGTGCCCGGGGACCCCTTCGCCGGGACCGTCAAGCCCCTCCCCTACGCGCTCCCGGACCGGGTCAGGATCCCGGCGATCCAGGTCGACGCGCCGATGATTCCCGTGGGCCTGGACGCGGACGGCTGGGTCGGCGCGCCGCCCCCGGAGGACCCGAACCTGGCCGGCTGGTTCACCGGTGCCGTCACCCCCGGCGAGAAGGGCACCGCGGTCGTCGTCGGCCATGTCGACAACCAGCAGGGCCCTGCCGTGTTCTACGGACTCGGGGCCCTGAAGAAGGGAAACCGCGTCGAGGTCGCCCGGCAGGACGGCAAGACGGTCGTGTTCGAGATCTACGGCGTCGAGGTGTTCGAGAAGGACAACTTCCCCGGCGACCGTGTCTACGCCTCCAAGGGCACGGCGGAGCTGCGGGTCATCACCTGCGGCGGCGGTTTCTCCCCGCAGAACGGCTATGAGGGCAACGTCGTCGCCTTCGCCCGCCTGGTCGAGGTGCGCTGAGCGTCCCCGGCCCGGCGGGCGAAGGCCCGGCGGCAGGTCTCAGGCGTAGTGCCGCCGGGGCACGGTGACGTGGTAGCCGGAGTCCAGCAGTTCGGGCAGATAGCGCCGCAGGGCCCGCACGCTCTGCGAGCGGTCGCCCCCGGCGTCGTGCGCGAGCACCACGACACCGGGGGCGGCGCCGTTCTCGACCCGGTTGACGATGGACCGGGCGCCGGGGGTGGTCCAGTCGAGAGTGTCGAGCGTCCAGCCGAGGGGTTCCATGCCGAGCTCGGCGCCCAGTTGGAAGGCGGCGCGGTTCCAGGCGCCGTAGGGAGCGCGGAACCACTCGGGGCGCTCGCCGTAGGCCTCCTCGATGACGTCGCAGGTCCGTTCCATCTGGGAGCGGATCTGCCGGCGGGTGAGGCGGGTGAGCAGTGGGTGGGACCAGGTGTGGTTCCCGACGACATGGCCCTCGTCGGCCATCCGGGCCAGCAACTCCTTGCTGTCGGCGACCATCTTCCCGCACACGAAGAACATGGCGCGCACGTCGTACTCGGCCAGGGTGTCGAGGATGTCCGGGGTGTAGCGGGGATCGGGGCCGTCGTCGAAGGTCAGCACCATGGTGCGGCCGCGTCCGGACACGCGCAGCAGCGGCTCACGGCGTACCAGGGTCCGGCGGGGCGCGGCCTGCGGCGGACCATATCCGGTCAAGGGCTGGAGACGGTACGCGGAGGAGTTTCGCGGGCTGCGGGCCTGGGGCCCCGCGACCGGGACGGACCCGGCGGGGCCGTCCCCGGTGACCGCCGTGAGCACACCGGCCGTGGCGGCCGCTCCCACGGCGCCGGTGCCCGCGATCAACAGCCGGCGCCGGGTGAGCAACTGATCCTTCTTCATGACTCATCAGTCGCCCGGCGGAAGGCCGACGCACCTGAGCAACACCGATGCGGCGGCACGTTTTCCCCCGAACGGCCCACGCGGAAGGGTCAGCGGCGGCGCACCAGGGGGAACGGCAGGGTCTCCCGGATCGTCAGCCCGGTGAGGAACATGACCAGCCGGTCGACGCCGATGCCGAGGCCGCCGGTGGGCGGCATGGCGTACTCGAGGGCGTCGAGGAAGTCCTCGTCGAGTTCCATCGCCTCGGGATCGCCTCCCGCGGCGAGCAGCGACTGGGCGGTGAGGCGGCGGCGCTGCTCGACGGGGTCGGTCAGCTCCGAGTAGGCGGTGGCGAGTTCGGTGCCGAAGGCGACGAGGTCCCAGCGTTCGGCGAGGCGCGGGTCGGTGCGGTGCTGCCGGGTGAGCGGGGAGACGTGGGTCGGGAAGTCCTTGTAGAAGGTGGGCAGCCGGGTCCGCTCCTCCACCAGCCGCTCGTACATCTCCAGGGCGACGTCGCCGTGGCCGTCGTCGGCGGTGTACGGCACGCCCGCACGGTCGCACTGCCAAAGCAGCTCCGGCAGGTCCGTGCCCGGGTGGGTCTCCTCGCCGAGGTGCCTCGCTGATGGCGCCGTAGACGGTCTTGACCGGCCACGGCCCGGAGATCTCGTACTCCTCGCCGTCCTTGCGGGCCACGGCCGTGCCGAAGGCGGCGGTCGCGGCGTCCTGGACGAGTTCGCGGACGAGGTCGAGCATCACGTCGTAGTCGGCGAAGGCCTGATAGGCCTGGCGCAGGGCCTGGGCGGTGGTGGAGCGGGCGCGGATCACCTCCCGGGCGTCGGGGCTCGCGACCAGGTCGAGGTAGCGGCGGCGGAGCTTGGCCTCCGGGTCGGCCAGGCCCCGGCGTTTGTCGGGCAGGGGGCGCAGGCACTTGCCGGTGAGCTGCCAGGAGGTGACGAAGACGGTCGGCTCGCCCTTGTCGCTGACGCCGGCCCGGCCGGTGGCGGTGATGTGGTCGCCGATGTCGGTGTCGGCGGTGAAGCGGTCCGGGGCGGGGCCTGAGCGGTCGCGGGTGAGGGCGAGCTGGTGGTCGCCGGACCAATCGCGCAGGACGACGAAGACGATGCCGCCGAAGTGGCGGACCAGCATGATCCGCCCGGCGACGGTGACCTGTTGGCCCTGCCCGACTTCGGCGAGGGTGTGGGTGGGGGCCGGTACGCCCACCGGGTAGGGGTCGGTGCCGGCGGCGCGCAGCCGGTCGAGCTTGCCGTGGCGGACGCGGACCTGGTCGGACAGGCCGGCGAGGGGGTCGGCGGGCTCGGTCCCGTCCCCTCCGGCGAGGCCGAGCGCCGCCAGTGACGGCAGCCCCTCCGTGGTGGCGGGCCGCTGTCCGCCCTTCGAGTGCCCTCTTCCTCTTCCCCACAACGTGCGCATCGACGGTACGGAGACAAAACCCTCGGCGATGCCGGAGGCGAGCCCGACCCGGGCGAGGGAGGCGGCCTCGGCATAGCAGGGGAAGCGGGGGTACCACTCGGGGTGGTACTTGGCGTTGGACCGGTAGAGGGCCTCCAGTTGCCACCACTTGGAGAAGAACAGCAGCAGGCGGCGCCAGAGGCGGAGCACCGGTCCGGCGCCGATGCGGGCGCCCTCCTCGAACACGGAGCGGAAGACGGCGGAGTTCAGCGAGATCCTGCGCCCGCCCAGTTTCGGTGCGGCGTGGCACAGTTCGGCGACCATGAACTCCATGACGCCGTTGGGGGCGGTGCGGTCACGGCGCATCAGGTCCAGGGAGACGCCGTCCTTGCCGTACGTGCAGCCGGTACTGGCGGCGGGCGCGGCGCTCGGGGTGCCGGTGGCCGGGACGACCGACGAGATCGCCGAGGACCTGGTGGCGCAGATCCGGGACGCGGCCGAGCGGCTCAAGGGGATATTCGAGGTCCGCTGGGAGTTCCACACGTTCCGCGGCGACCCGTACGGCGGCCTGGTGAAGGCGGCGGACGAACTCGAGGCGGACGCGGTGGTCGTGGGCGCCTCCGAACAGGCGGGCCACCGGATCGTCGGATCGGTGGCGGTGCGGCTGGTGAAGGCGGGGCGGTGGCCGGTGACGGTCGTGCCGTAGACCTTTACCGGCATGCCGGGGACCTAGGTCCCCGGTCGGTGTACACGAGGTTCATGTGAGCCGGAGGATGCTGCGGTGACTTCTGCTGCCTTCGACGTGGACACGTTTCTGCGTGAGCCGCTCACCGCGCGTCTCGCCACGAACGGGCCGACGGTCCGGCCCGTCTGGTTCCTGTGGGAGGAGGGCGCCTTATGGGTGCTGACCGGGCCCTGGGCCCGTCTCTTCGACCGCGTGCGGGCCGATCCTGCGGTCGCGCTGGTGGTGGACGAGTGCGATCTGGCGACCGGGCTGGTCCGGCAGGTGATCGCGCGGGGCCGGGCCGAGCTCCTGCCGTTCGACGTCGAGCGAGGACGGCGCAAACTCGTCCGCTATCTGGGCGCGGACGAGAAGCGGTGGGACGAGCGCTTCGTGCACTACCTGTACGACGATCCCGCGCAGCGGGGAACGGTGTGGCTGCGTCTGGAGCCCGTGTCCCTCGTCGCGCACGACCTGAGCTACGCCGTGGCCCCATGAGGCCGCATGGGCCTTGCGCGGCGTCTTCCGCCGCGGGGGCACCTGGGCCATCATGATCCGCCATCAGCCGATTTGCCGATCGCGAAGAGGTGAGGCGCATGGCCGGGCTCCTGACTCGTCAGGGGATTCTCCGTCGCAAACCCATCGAGCAGATCGAGGAGACGGCAGTCGGCAAGGGCACCCAGCTGGAACGGTCCCTGGGGCTGTGGCAGCTGACCGCCATCGGCGTGGGCGGCATCATCGGCGCGGGCATCTTCACGCTCGCGGGAACCGTGGCCAACGGTACGGCGGGTCCGGCCGTGCTCGTCTCCTTCCTCATCGCGGGCGTCGCGAGTGCTGCGGCCGCCCTGTCCTACGCCGAGTTCGCCGGGCTCATCCCGAAGGCCGGTTCCGCCTACACCTACGGCTACGCGGTGCTCGGCGAGCTCGCGGGCTGGTTCATCGGCTGGGACCTGCTGCTGGAGTACACGGCGATCGTGGCGGTGGTCGCGATCGGCATCTCCGGCTACTTCAGCTTCCTGGTCGGCGAGATGGGCGCCGACCTGCCGAACTGGATGCTGGGCGCCCCCGGCACCGGTGACGGGCACAAGGTCGACCTGTTCGCGGCGCTGCTGTGCCTGCTGATCGCGTATCTGCTCACCCTCGGCATCAAGAACGCCGCCCGGTTCGAGACGGTCGTGGTGGTGCTGAAGGTCCTGGTCGTGCTGCTGGTGATCGGGGTCGGCGTGTTCCACATCGACACGGCGAACTACAACCCGTTCTTCCCGTACGGGGTCGGCGGGGCGTTCACGGGCGCGGCGACGGTGTTCTTCGCGGTGTTCGGCTACGACGCCATGTCGACGGCGGCCGAGGAGTCCAAGGACGCGCAGCGGCACATGCCGAAGGCGATCATCTACTCGCTCGTCATCTCGATGGTCCTGTACGTGGCGGCCTGCCTGGTGCTGACGGTCATGCAGCACTACAAGGACATCGACAAGGAGAGCGGCTTCTCGACGGCGTTCAAGTCGGTGGGGCTGAGCGGCCTGGCGGACGTCATCGCGGTGGGCGCGATCATCGGCATCCTCACGGTGATGTTCACGTTCATGCTGGGCGTGACCCGGGTGTGGTTCTCTATGTCCCGTGACGGGCTGCTGCCCAGGTGGTTCGCGAAGACGCACCCGACGCGGCACGTGCCCACGCGTGTCACCTGGATCGTGGGGTTCGCGTCGGCCGCCATCGCCGGGTTCCTGCCGATCGGCGAGGCGGCCGAGCTGACCAACATCGGGATCCTGCTGGCGTTCGTGGTGGTGTGCGCGGCGGTGATCGTGCTGCGCTACCGGCAGCCGGACCTGCCGCGCACGTTCCGTACGCCGTGGATGCCGGTCGTGCCGGCGGTGGGCATCGTCTTCTCGATCTGGCTGATCACCTTCCTCCAGTGGCAGACCTGGGCGCGGTTCGCCGTCTGGTTCGCGCTGGGGCTCGTCGTCTACTTCGCGTACTCCTACCGGCGCTCGGAGCTGGCGCGGCGCTGACCGGCCGGGCTCTGGCGGCCCTACTCCCCCATCACCAGGCCGTCCTCGGCCGCGCCTCGGCTGAGCACGACGTCGCGGATGCGGTCGCGGACGGCCTGTACGCCGGCGCCCTGGGCGATCGCCCGGTTGAGGTTGACGACCCGGCCGGCGTCGACGTCGAACATCTGCGGTACGAACTCGGCCTTCGTCACCTCCCAGCGGCCGCCCGGCCGTGCGGGCGGGGTGAAGGTGAAGCGGCCGAGGGTGGACTGGTTGCCGCGCGGGTCCCGGGCGCCCTGGTGGTTGGTCATCTCGCCGGCGATCTGGTCGCCCATGCCGTAGATCACCCAGGTGCCGTTGACCTTCTCGTAGGCCTGCGGGACGTGCGCGTGGGTGCCGAGGATGAGGTCGATGTCGGGGCGGTCCCCGCTGCGTGCGGCGGTGAGGCTCCGGGCCAGGGTCAGCTGCTGCTCGTCGGGGGCGTCCTGCCATTCGGTGCCCCAGTGCAGGGAGACCACGACCACGTCGGCGCCCGCCTCGCGCGCGGCCCGGGCGTCCGCGAGGACCTTGGCCTCGTCGATGAGGTTCACGGCCCAGGGCTGGCCGTCGGGGAGTGGGATGCCGTTGGTGCCGTAGGTGTAGGCGAGGTGCGCGACCCTGGCCGGGCCCGCCTGGAGGACCGTCACCGCGCGGGCCTCCTCCTCGGCGCGTGCCGAGCCGGCGTGCCGTACGCCCGAGCGGTCGAGGGCGTCGAGGGTGCGGCGGATGCCGTCGGCGCCGTCGTCGAGGGTGTGGTTGGAGGCGGTGGAGCAGCCGTCGTAGCCGGTGGCGGCGAGGGCCCGGGCGACCTCGGGCGGGGACTTGAAGGTGGGGTAGCCGGTGTAGTCGCCGTCCGCGCCGTACACGGTCTCCATGTGGCACAGGGCCACGTCGGCGCGGGAGACGACGGAGCGGATCCCCGCGAGCATCGGCCGGAAGTCGTAGCCGGTGCCGCCGGCGTCGAAGCGGGCCCGGTCGACGATCGAGCTGTGCGGGAGGACGTCGCCGGAGGCGACCAGTGTGAAGCCGCGGCGTTCCACCGCGGAGGGCGCCGGACGTCCGGGGCCGGTCGGTTCGTTGCTGCGGGCCTGGCAGGCGGCACCCGCGGCGAGGGCGACGGTCAGGGCCAGGGCCACCTGTCGACTGCGTGCGATCATGCATTCACCCCACTGTGGGCGTTGTTGTCGTATTTACGCACAAACAGGAAAGAAGGCTCATCGCGCCCCACGCGGCTCCGACACGCTCATTAGCCCGTCCGGCGCTCGCCCGGCGGACGGCCGTGACCGTTCGTCGAACCGTTCGTCGACGCGATCGACCGTCCGCCGCACAGGCGGGTACGTGGCCTGTCCCCCGGCTGCGCGCTGCGGTGGCATACGGCCATGACGGCCGGATCCACCCTCACGAACGGGACGACCGCCGAGCACGAGCTCGCCGCACTGCAGCGGGAGCACGGCCGGCCCCTCTTCGCGCTCCTGCTCCGGCTCTGCGACGGCGACCGGCAGCGCGCGGAGGACCTGGTCCAGGAGACGCTGGTGCGTGCCTGGCAGCACCCCGAGGCGCTGCGCGCCGACGACTTCGAGTCCGTACGGCCCTGGCTGATGACCGTCGCGCGGCGGCTCGCGATCGACGCCCGGCGAGCCCGGCAGGCCCGTCCGGCCGAGGTCGGCGACGCGGTGCTGGAGAACGCGCGGGTCATCTCCGACCACGCCGAGCGGGCCGCTGCGATGCTCGACGTCCGCCAGGCTGTGAAGACACTCACTCCGGAACACCGTGAAGTCCTGGTGCTCGTGTACTTCCAGGGGGCGAGTGTGGCGGAGGCTGCCGCGACCCTCGGCATCCCGCCCGGTACCGTGAAGTCCCGCGCGTACTACGCGCTGCGCGCCCTGCGCCGGGTGCTTCCGGGATACGCCGGGGACCTGCGCTGAAACCAATGGCTGAGTCAAACCTCCGTAAAGCGCCTTGCTGAGGACCCCGGTTGAGTAATCGGCTGTTCCCATCCGTGTTCCGGATGGGGCCGTCAGCGCCCCGGGGCCCGGTGTCGGGCGACGCGCACGTACCGGAGGAAGGCAGGAAGGGATGCTGCACAGAAGCGAAGAGGGCACGGACGGCGCCGGCGGTGAACTGACCGTCCCCATGGCGTGGTTCTACGCCGAGTACATCGCCGACGAGCTGCTGCGGACCGGCGATCTGATGCCGCCGACATCCTTCGAGTTCCGCGCGGGGCGGGATGCCCTGGCGCTGACCATCTTCCTCTCCGACACCGAGGGAGAGCTCTCGGGCATCAGGGTCGTCACGCAACTGGAGACGTGGCTGTCACTGACGGCGTACGACCAGCCGTGGCAGGAGTGGGTGCGCGAGCGGCTGGCCGAGCTCGCCGCCCGGGCCGCGCAGTCGGGCCGGCCCGCGCCGGACCTGGACCTGGCTCAGGAGGCCTGGCGCTGGCTCCAGGAGACGGAGCTGCTCGCGCCCGACCTGAACGCGGTACCGGGCGGCGCTCCGGTGGTCGGGGAGGACGAGGGGCCGAAGGTCTGGACGCCCGCCTGGCAGCTCGGACTGCCGCTGGGACACCTCGCCATCCATCTTTTTTAGATTTCTGCGGCCCCGGACCAATCCGCGGGCCGGAGCGCTCCGAATCCTTTGGTTGCGATTGTGTCACCGGCTTGAGTGATTCCGTGGCCTGGTCCGTACCGGTGGGAGCAAGGAGTAACCCCACCCGCACCCAACGGCACGAGGATTCGGCATGAGGTCCCTGGAAAGGCATCGCGACGTCGGCGCCTACGCGCTCGGCGTGCTGGACGAGGCGGAGGCCTTCCGCTTCGAGGACCACCTCATGGAGTGCCCTCGGTGCGCCGCAGAGGTGACGGAATTCGGCCCGACGACACGGCAGTTGATGCTGTACCGGCGGGCGACGCCACGGTTCGTGCACCCGACGGCGCAGCCCGGGCCGCGCATGCTGGACCGGCTGCTGGCCGAGGTGGCGACGCGGCGCCGGGCCGGGCGCAGGCGCATGCTGTTCGCCCTGGCCGCGTCGGTGGTGTTCGCCGTGTCGGTACCGGGGGTCACGATGATGGCGCGGGGCAGCGCCGAGGAGCCGGTGCGGATCGCGGCGACCGACGCGCGGTCGGGTGTCTGGGCCCAGGTCACGGTCGAGGACAAGGCCTCGGGCAGCCAGGTCGAACTGAAGGTGAAGGACGCGGCCGGTCCCCGGCCCTGCCACCTGGTCATCGTCGGCCGTGACGGCACGGAGGAGACCGCGACCAGCTGGCACGGGCCCGGGCACGACACCCACCCCAACACGATGATGGCCAGCTCCTCCATGCATCCCGACGAGACCGCCCGCTACGAGGTCCGCTCGGCGGCCGGAGAGGTCCTGGTGAGACTCCAGCCGCAATAGGGCCTGTCTGACAGAACCCCGCCTGCTCCGCGGAGGGGCTGTCGTCCGTCCGCCCCGGTCGCCGGGCACCCCGCGCGCCCCGGTGTGAGACTGCTGGACGACCCGCCCGGGAGGTCCCGGGTCCCCGTGGCCCCGGCGAGGTGGCGACGGTCGCCTGGAGGAGTTCCTCGCCGATCCGGAGAACGCGGCGCTGGACCTGACCACGCGGCGGCCCGCCGCACCAAGGCCCTGGGGCTCCAGCACTCCGTGGTCTACCTCGCCGACATCCAGCAGCGCCGGCTCGTCCCGCTCACCGACGTCACCCCGCCCCTGCTCGTCGACGACTCGCTCGCGGGCTGGACCTACCGCACCCAGTCCCTGCGCATGGAGGAGTCCGAGTCGGGCGGCATCACGGCCTGGATCCCCCTCGTGGACGGAGCGGAACGCCTCGGCGTCCTCGCCGTGCACGCGCCCTCGCTGAAGCCCGGCGACCGAGTGCTGATGTACACCGACGGGGCCACCGAGGCCAGGGGTTCCGACGGCGCGGAGTTCGGGCTGGAGCGGTTCGCCGACTACATCATCCGGGCGACGGCCGCGGGCGAGCTGGCACCCGAGACGCTGCGGCGCCTCATCCACTCCATCCTCGAGGCGTCCACCAGCCGGCTGCGGGACGGCGCGACCCTCCTCATGTTCGAGTGGTCGCGCCCGGCCCGTTGAGGGCGAGGCCGGGGGCCCACGACCGGCGTGCTTGCGTGCCGTGCGTCAGGACGCCGTCGTTCAGTCCCGCAACGGTTCTGCCGGCCTTCCCTGCAGCCCGCACCAGGGCAGTCCGGGCGGGACACGGTGTCGGGGCAGATGAACGCCGTCTTGCGCGGCAGCTCACTTCAGCAGCCGGGACATCCTGCGGTCCGCCAGCGGTTTGCCGCCGGTCTGGCAGGTCGGGCAGTACTGGAGCGAGGAGTCGCTGAAGGACACCTCGCGGACGGTGTCGCCGCACACCGGGCAGGGCTCGCCCGTTCGGCCGTGCACGCGCAGGCCGCTCTTCTTCTCGGCCTTCAGCCGGCCCGCCGCCACGCCCCGAGAGCGTTCGACGGCCTCGGTGAGCGTGTCGCGCAGGGCCGCGTACAGCCGCCCGGTCTCCTCCTCGCTCAGGGACGCGGCCAGTTTGAAGGGCGACATCCTCGCCGCGTGCAGGATCTCGTCGCTGTAGGCGTTGCCCACGCCCGCGATCAGGCTCTGGTCGCGCAACGCGCCCTTGAGCTGCCGCCGTTCACCGGCCAGGAGTTCCGTGAAGCGGCGCTCGTCGAAGTCGTCGGCCAGCGGGTCCGGGCCGAGCCGGGCGACGCCCTGGACCTCCTGCGGATCCGCCACGACATACACCGCGAGCCGCTTCTGGGTGCCGGCCTCGGTCAGGTCGAAGCCGGCGCCGGTCTCCAGGGCCACGCGCAGTGCGAGGGGGCCCTTGCCGGGGCGGGGCGGGCCGTCGGGGAGGCGGTCCTTCCAGTGCAGCCAGCCGGCGCGGGCCAGGTGCGTCACGAAGTGCGGGCCGTCCGCGGTCCCGATGTCGAGGAACTTGCCGTACCGGCGTACGGCGGCGACCTCGTGGCCCTCCAGCGCGGACAGGGGCGGGTCGTACGTCTTCAGGACGCTGATCGCGACGGGCAGCACCCGTACGATCTCGTGGCCGACGAGGTGCTCGGTGAGGAAGTCCTTGAGCGCCTCGACCTCGGGGAGTTCCGGCATAGGTCCAGAGTGCCACGTGGGGTCATTCGAGGTCGGGCACCACGAACTCGCACCACACGGCCTTGCCGCCGCCGCGCGCCTCCACGCCCCACACGTCGGTGAGCAGCTCGACCAGCAGCAGGCCCCGCCCGGAGACGCCCGACTCGCCCGCCTCGCGGCGGCGCGGCAGGGCGCTGGAGGAGTCCTCGACCTCGACGCGCAGCCGGCGCTCGGAACCGGTGAGGACCCGCAGGGTGACGATCGCGGAGCCCTCGGTGTGCATCAGGGCGTTGGTGATCAGCTCGTCGGCGACCAGTTCGATCTCGTCGGCGCGCTCCCGGGCTCCCCAGACGCCGGCGGCGGTGCGGATCATGTGCCGGGCGTCGGCCAGGGCCGCCGGATCGCCGGGGGCGACGTGCCGCTGGAGCCGACGGCCGGACTGCGGGCCGTCCGGGCCGCGCCGGCGCAGCAGCAGCAGCGCCACGTCGTCGTCGCCGCCGCGTTCGGCGGCCACGTCGATGAGCCGGTCGGCGAGGTCCCGTACGTCGTCGGGACCGGTGGCGACGAGCGCGGTGAGGGTGCGCATACCGTCGTCGAGGTCGGCGCCGGGCTGCTCCACCAGGCCGTCGGTGCACAGCAGCAGGGTCTCGCCGGGGTCCAGTTCCACGGTGCCGACCGGGTAGTCGAGGCGGCCGAACTCGGCGGACAGGCCGAGCGGCAGACCGCCCGGGACGGTGACGCGGCGGCAGGAGCCGTCGGTCTGCCGCACGAGCGGATCGATGTGGCCGGCCCGGACCATCTGGAGCACGCCGGTGGACAGGTCGGCCTCCGCGTAGAGGCAGGTCGCGGAGCGGTCGGTGTCGAGTTCGTGCAGGAAGACGGAGGCGCGGGCCATCACGGTGGCCGGGGTGTGCCCCTCCGCTGCATAGGCGCGCAGCACGATGCGCAACTGACCCATGACGGCGGCCGCGTGCGTGTCGTGGCCCTGGACGTCGCCGATGACGGCGCCGACCCGGCCGCCGGGCAGCGGGATCAGGTCGTACCAGTCGCCGCCGATGTCACGGCCGAGGGAGCCGCCGATGGTGGCGGCGCGGTAACGGACGGCGATGTCGGCCCCGGGCACGCTCGGAATGGTCCGGGGCAGCATGGCCTGCTGGAGGCCCTGCGCCAGGTCCATCTCCTGCTCGTAGAACATGGCCCGCTGGAGGCTCTGCGCGATGCTGCTGCCGAGGGCGACGAGGATGTTGCGCTCCTCGGGGGTGAAGCCGTGCCGGTCGCTGTAGAGCAGGCCCATCGCGCCGATCGGCTGCGCCTGGACGATGAGCGGCAGATAGGCGGCGGACGTGATGTTCAGGCCGGTGATGTGCGGCCAGAGGATCGGGTAGCGCTCGGCGAACTCCTCCGGCGACTCGATGAAGCAGGGGGCGAGGGTCCGTACGGCCTCGCTCATCGGGTAGGGCTCGTCGATCCGGGTGATGCGGGTGCCGGGCACGAAGCTGTCCGAGGGTCCCTCGGCGACCAGGCGGATGCGGCCGGCCTCGACCAGGCCCATGACGAGGCTGGTGGCGCCCAGGTGGGTGAGGCCGTGGGTGTCCTTGAGGACGTCGATGACGTCCTGGACGGTGCGGGCGTGGGCGAGGGCGGCCGTGGTGAGTTCGACGACGCTGGTCTGCTGCCGGCGGGCCTCGTCCCGGGCGGCCTGGTCGCTGCGGGCCTCGCTCTCGGCGAGTTCCTGGGTGGCGTCCCGGACGATGCCGATGATGCGGCGGGGCCGCCCGGTGTCGTCGCGCCGGATGTAGCCCTGGGTGTGGGTCCAGCGCAGGGAGCCGTCGCGGCGGCGGACGCGGAAGTAGGTGCCGTAGTTCTCGCTGCCGTCCTTGAGGGCCTGGGTGACCGCGGTGTCCAGGCGCCGGGCCTCGCCGGGCGGGACGCGCTTGGAGAGGGTCTCGGGGTGGTCGTCGTACTCGTCGGGGCGCACGTCGAAGACCTCGTGGGCCCGGGCGTCCATCTGCATCAGGCCGGTGTCCAGATCCCAGTCGAAGCTGCCCATCCGGTTGAGCGCGAGGATCGCGTCCGGGTGGGCGGGCCAGTCGTCCGGGAGGGACAGGGCGCTCGCTCCCCGATCAGCCATGGGCCCACCTTGCCAGGATTCGTCCGATTCTTCGACCGGATGTGCTGAGTTTACGGGCCGCTCCGCCGAACCGGCCCTCAGTTACCGAAGACGTCCGTGAGGCTGCCGAGGATGCTGTCGTCGGCCGGATCGTCGGGAATCAGCCCGGCTCCGTCGGGCAGGTCGGGACTGTCCGGCACGGTGACGGGGCCGGCCTCGTCCAGGCCGCCGGGGTCTTCGGGAGACGGTTCGTCGGGCAGCGGGCCGGGCTCGGGCGGTGGCGCGTCCGTGACGGTGACGGGTGGGCTCGTGTCACTCGGGGAGTTCACGTCCCAGGGGGAGGCGCTGTCCGAGTCCAGGTCCGGGGAGGCGGCGGGCTCGCGCGGGACGAGGGGCGGTGACTCGGACGGCTCCGGCGTCGGCACCGGAGGCGTCGTCGCCCGGACCGGTGGCGGCAGGGCCCGGTCGCGGCGTACGTCATGGCCGGTGCGCCGTTCGGTCCAGGTGCGGGTGGTGACGTCGACGATCGTGAAGTCGGTGATCGCCTGCGGGGCGGGGGTCACGACGACGACCCGGCCGGGCCGGTAGCCGGGCAAGGGGTGTCCTTGACGGCCGGCGTGCCGCGCATCGCCACCGGCGGGCGGAGCGGGTTGCCGCAGGCGCACCGGACGCGCGGCACGCCCCGGTCGTCGACCAGGACGGCGGTGCCCGCCTGGAGGACGGCCTGGAGGACGGCGGCCCGGCCGGCCCGGAAGCCGTGGTTGGTGACGCCGGTGTCGGCGCGCAGCACGACCGGGGTCAGTCCGCGCAGGTGGTCCGGGACGGACGCCGGGGAGACACCCGCGACCGGGCGAAGGCGTGCGTCCTGGACCGGTTGCGGGTGAGGTGGCCGATCTGCCGGGCGACGTCACAGCCGCCGGTCCGCTCGAGGCCGCCGTACAGGCCGGGTGTTCCTCCGGAGAGCGAGCGCAGGCCGCTCAGGTCGGCGGAGACCGGGGCCGCGTCGCCCGGGCCGGCCGTCTCCGGCGTTCGGGGGGTGGGGGACGGGGTAGCCGTCGTGGTGGCCGTGGAGTCCGTGAAGGAGTTCGGCCCCTGGGCCGCGGCCGGTTGGAGAAAGAGTCCCCCACCGGCGCCCGCGGCGTCGCCCTCGCCGTCGCCCTCGCCGCCACCGTCACCGCAGCCCGAGAGGAGGAGCGTCGCGAAGAACGCGCAGGCCGTGACGAAGGTCCCGGCAGGTGTTCGCACCTCGCCATCCAGCCCTCTTCGTCACACATGAGGTAATTGATCACTATTGTTTCCTTCACTCACTCGGGTCACGCAACCGGATCGGTGGCACACGCAGCGTGACACCGGGGTCCGGCGCCGCACTGGGAGGAGCGCACGGCCGTGGACTGGTTCACCGCATCCGACTACTGGCTGAGCCGGCTGGTCTTCCAGCGGGCGCTGGCCGCCGTGTATCTGGTCGCGTTCCTGACGGCGGCGTTGCAGTTCCGCGCGCTGATCGGGCAGCGCGGCATGCTGCCGGTGCCGAAGTTCGTCGAGCGGGTGCCTTTCAAGCGGGCGCCGAGCCTGTTCCAGCTGCACTACTCGGACCGCTTCTTCGTCGTCTGCGCGTGGGCGGGCTGCGCGGTGTCGGCCGCGCTGCTGGCCGGGCTCGACTCGCTGCTGCCCCTGTGGGGCGGCATGCTGCTGTGGCTGGTGCCGTGGGTGCTGTACCTGTCGATCGTCAACGTCGGGCAGACCTGGTACTCGTTCGGCTGGGAGTCGCTGCTGCTGGAGGTCGGTTTCCTCGCCGTGTTCCTCGGCAACGACGAGGTGGCACCGCCCGTCGTCGTGCTGTTCCTGCTGCGGTGGATCCTGTTCCGCGTGGAGTTCGGCGCGGGGCTGATCAAGATGCGGGGCGACGAGTGCTGGCGGAAGCTGACGTGCCTGGACCACCATCACGAGACGCAGCCGATGCCGGGCCCGCTGAGCTGGTTCTTCCACCATCTGCCCAGGCCTCTGCACCGGGTCGAAGTGGCCGCGAACCACGTCACCCAACTCGTGGTGCCGTTCCTGCTGTTCACCCCACAGCCGGTCGCGACGGCCGCTGCCGCCCTGATGATCGTCACCCAGCTGTGGCTGGTGCTGTCGGGCAACTTCGCCTGGCTGAACTGGATCACGATCGTGCTGGCCCTGTCGGCGGTGCAGTTCCCGGCCGATCCGCCGTCGGTGCCCGACGCGCCGCTCTGGTACGAGGTGGTGGTCCTCGCGGTCGCCGCGCTGCTCCTGGGTCTCAGCTACCAGCCGGTCCGCAACATGCTCTCCCGCCGGCAGATCATGAACCGCTCATTCGACCCGCTCCATCTGGTCAACACCTACGGCGCGTTCGGCAGCGTCAGCCGGATCCGCTACGAGGTGGTCGTCGAGGGCACGGCCGACGACGTACCGCGTGAGGACTCGGATTGGCGGGAGTACGAGTTCAAGGGCAAGCCCGGTGATCCCCGGCACTGGCCGCGCCAGTTCGCGCCGTACCATCTGCGGCTCGACTGGCTGATGTGGTTCGCGGCCCTCTCCCCCGCGTACGCCGGGTCATGGTTCGGTGCCCTGGTGGAGCGGTTGCTGGAGAACGACCGCGACACGCTGAAGCTGTTGCGCCGCTCGCCGTTCCCGCCGGACGAGCCCCCGCGGTACGTGCGCGCCCGCCTGTTCCGCTACCGCTACACGACCTGGAGCGAGCTGCGGGAGACGGGCGCGTGCTGGGAACGGACGTATGTACGGGAGTACCTGCCGCCGACGCGGCTGGCGGAGACCGTTCAGAGGTCGTAGACGCGGGTGGCGGTGGCCCCGGGGATCCGGGCGTGGTCGGTCGGGTGGGCCGGTCAGCCGGCGTGCGGTGGTCGAGTACCTCGCCGTAGGTCGCCGCGAGGGTGCACACCGGCCAGTCCGAGCCGAACATCAGACGGTCCGGGCCGAAGGCCTCCAGCGCCGTGTCGGCGTACGGGCGCAGGTCGTCGATCGTCCAGGACGCGAGGTCGGCTTCGGTGACCATGCCGGAGAGCTTGCAGACGGTGTTGGGCAGCGCGGCGAGGGCGCGGAGGTCGGACGCCCAGGGTTCGAGGGCGCCGGAGGCGATGGGCGGCTTGCCCAAGTGGTCCAGGACGAAGGTGAGTCCGGGCAGCAAGGCCGCCGCCTCGGTGCAGGCCGGGAGCTGGTGGGGCAGCACGACCAGGTCGTACACCAGCCCCGCGTCGGCCACGGCGGTCAGGCCGCGGCGTACCTCCGGACGCAGCAGCCACCGCGGATCCGGCTCGCCCTGGACCTGGTGCCGGGTGCCCTTGAGGTACCGCCCGCCGGGCAGCTCCCGCAGCCGGGCCAGCTCGTCGGCCACGTCGGGGCGGGTGAGGTCGGTCCAGCCGACGACCCCCGCGATCAGCTCGTGCTCGTCGGCGAGCGCCAGGAATTCCGGGGTCTCCTCGGGGACGGTGACGGTCTGGACGAGGACGGTGCGGTCGACGCCCGCCGCGCGGGCCTCGGGTGCGAGATCCTTCATGGTGAAGTCGCGCCGGATCGGGTTGCTTTGGGCGATCCAGTCCTGGTCCCGCACGGACAGGTCCCAGACGTGGTGGTGCGCGTCGACCACGGTCATGACGGCAGCTCCCAGACGACGGGCAGGCCGGCGTCCGCGCCCTCGCCGGAGTAGTCGTGCACCACGTCCAGCAGCTCGGCCATGCGGGCCTGCCAGGCGACGTTGACCGGCAGTTTCTCCAGTTCGGCGAGGAGGCGGGCGTAGTCCTCGCACTCCAGGACGTGGAACAGGTCTGTGCCGCTCCTCCAGATGGTCCAGGAGGTGGCGCCGGCCGCGCGGATGGCGTCGGTGAGTTCACCGGGCACCTCGCGGTGGGCGGCCTCGTGGTCGGCGATGCGGTCGGCGCGGACCTTGGTGTGCAGGGCGACTCTCATGACGGCTCCTTGGCCGATTCCTCGGACGGCTCCTCGGCGGGTACGGGGGCGTCGGCGGGCAGCAGGCCCTTGGCGCGCAGCTCCCGCCAGAACGCGGCGGGCACGCGGGCGGCGAACTGGTGGGCGCAGTCTCGGACTTCGTGTGCGGAGCGGGCTCCGACGAGGACGCTCGCGACGGCCGGGTGGGCGGCGCAGAAGGCCAGGGCTGCGGCGCGCAGCGTGGTGCCGTGACGGTGGGCGACGGACTTCAGGCGCAGCGCCCGCTGGACCAGGTCGGAGGGTGCGACGGTGTAGTTGTACTTCGCGCCCGGCTGCGGGTTCGCCAGCAGGCCGGAGTTGAAGGCGCCGCCGATGACGACGGACGTGCCGCGTTCCTGGGCGGCGGGCAGCAGGCCGGTGAGGGCGCTCTGGTCGAGCAGGGTGTAGCGGCCTGCGCACAGCACCACGTCGACGTCGGTGTCGCGGACGAAGCGGGTGAGCATCTCCGCCTGGTTCATCCCGGCGCCGATCGCCCCGACCACGCCCTGCGAGCGGAGCTTCTCCAGCGCCGGGTAGCCCTCGCGGAAGGCCCATTCGGCGTGCTCGTCCGGATCGTGGAGGTAGACGATGTCGACCCGGTCGAGGCCGAGGCGTTCCAGGCTGGCCTCCAGGGTGCGGCGGATGCCGTCGGCGCTGAAGTCCCAGACGCGGCGATGGGTGGCCGGCACGGCGAAGCCGTTGGCCAGGTCGTCGCCGGTGCCGTCCGTGGGTTCCAGGCGGCGGCCCACCTTGGTGGAGACGGTGTACCGGTGGCGGGGGTGGTCGCGCAGGGCGGCGCCGAGGCGGCGTTCGGACAGGCCGAGGCCGTAGTGCGGGGCGGTGTCGAAGTATCGGATGCCGCGCTGCCAGGCGGCCTCCACGGCCTCGTGGGCCTGGGCCTCGCCGACCTCGGAGTACAGGTTGCCGATCGCGGCCGCGCCGAAGGACAGGGCGCTGACCTCGACGCCGCTGCCGCCGAGCCGGTTCACCGGGTCACCGGCCGCAGCCGCAGGCCCTGCATGCCGCCGTCGACGGCGAGCGAGGTGCCCGTGGTGGCGCCGGACAGGGGGCTCGCCAGATAGGCGATGGCGCCCGCGACCTCGCCGGCGCCGACCAGGCGGCCGGTGGGCTGGCGGGCCTCCAGGGCGGCGCGTTCGGCGGCCGGGTCGGGGGCGGCGTCGAGGAGGCGGCCGACCCACGGTGTGTCGACAGTGCCCGGGTTGACGCAGTTGACGCGGATGCCCTCGCGGACGTGGTCGGCGGCCATGGCGAGGGTCAGCGAGTACACGGCGCCCTTGGTGGCGCTGTACAGGGCGCGCTGCGGCAGGCCCGCGGTGGCGGCGATGGAGCAGGTGTTGACGATCGCCGCGTGCGAGGAGGCGCGCAGGTGGGGCAGGCAGGCGCGGGCGGTGCGGACCATGCCGACGACGTTGACGTCGTAGACGCGGTGCCAGTCGTCGTCGGAGTTGTCCTCGACGGTGCCCTGGGCGCCGATGCCCGCGTTGTTGACCAGGACGTCCAGCCCGCCGAGGTCGGCGACCGCCGCCGCGACGGCCTCGCGCACGGACGCGTCGTCGGTGACGTCCGCGCGGTAGGCCAGCAGGGGCTTGTCGACCGACGACGGGTCCAGGTCGAGGACGGCGACCTGGGCGCCGCGCTCGGCCAGGAGTTCCGCGGTGGCCCGGCCGATGCCGGAGGCGCCGCCCGTCACCAGGGCCCTGATGCCCTCGAAGTCGCTCATGCAGCCCGACCCTTCTTCTGTTTGCCGAGGTCGGCGGCCCAGAACTCGCCGCCCGGGTAGGTGTACCGCGCCAGCGACTCGGGCCGCATGGCGGCCGAGAAGCCCGGCGCGGTGGGTGCCGTGTAATGACCTTCGCGGATGACCACCGGGTCGAGGAAGTGGTCGTGCAGATGATCGACGCATTCGATGACGCGGTCCTCGGTGGTTCCGGTCAGGGCCACGTAGTCGAACATCGACAGGTGCTGGACCGGCTCGCACAGGCCGACGCCGCCCGCGTGCGGGCCGACCGGGACGCCGAACTTGGCCGAGAGCAGCAGGATCGCGAGGTTCTCGGGCACGCCGCCGACGCGGGCCGCGTCGATCTGGACGACGTCCAGCGCGTCGGCCTGGAGGAGTTGTTTGAAGACGATCCGGTTGTGCACGTGCTCGCCGGTGGCGACCTTCACGGGGGCGACGGCCCGGCGGGTCGCCGCGTGGCCGAGGCGTTGTCACCGATGGACATGCCGAAGACCAGGCCCTCGTCGTGCCGGTCGCGGGGGACGAAGCCGACGCCGGCCTTCGGCGCGGCCTGGACGTCGCCGAACGGCAGCGCAGCGCCGTCGGCACGGACCGTCCCGCGGGTGGGGATGTGCAGTCCGGTGAAGGCGGTGATCGGCGAGGGCCGGCTGGAGCCGGGCCAGCGGCTGCCGACCGAACGTGACCTCGCCGTCCAGCTCGGCATCTCCCGCAGCTCGATGCGGGAGGCGATCCGCGCGCTCACGGTGCTGGGCCTGCTGGAGGCCCGGCACGGGTCGGGCATCTACGTCACGCAGCAGGAGGCCGGCGACCTGCTGGAGACCTTCGGCGTCGTGGCGGACCTGTCGCGCGGCCCGCGTCTGGTGGAGCTGCTGGAGATCCGGCGGATCCTGGAGTCGACGACGACCGCTCTGGCCGCCGCCCGGGTCACGGCGGACCAGTTGGCCGAGGTCGAGAAGCACCTGGCGGCGATGAACGCCACGGACGATCCGGAGGAGATCCTCGCTCTCGACCTGGCCTTCCACCGTGAGATCGCGGCGGCCGCGGGCAACGAGACGATGGCTGCGATCCTGGAGGGCCTGTCGTCGCGGACGTTCCGCGCCCGTGTCTGGCGCGGCTACCAGGAGGAGGGCGCCTTCGCCCGCACCCGCCGCCGCGAACCCGCCGCGATCCACCGCGCCCTGGCAGCCCGTGACCCGGAGGCGGCCCGCGCGGCGGCGGCCGCGCACGTGGGCGAGGTGGAGGAATGGCTGCGGGCACAGCTCGGGCCCTAGGAACAGCCAGTCCCCAGGGCCCGATGTGCCGCCGCTACTTGAACTGACCGGGCTGGTAGTCGCCCGCCGGCTGCTGGAGGATGACGTTCAGCCGGTTCGCCGTGTTCATGAAGGCGATCAGGGTCACCAGGGCGACGAGCTGGTCCTCGTCGTAGTGCTTGGCGGCCCGCTCCCACACGTCGTCCGGCACCCCACCGGCGCCGTCCGCGATACGGGTCCCCTGCTCGGCCAGCTCCAGTGCGGCGCGCTCGGCCTCGGTGTAGACCGTGGCCTCCCGCCACGCGGCGACCAGGTTGATGCGTACGGAGGTCTCACCCGCCGCCGCGGCCTCCTTGGTGTGCATGTCGATGCAGACCGCGCAGCCGTTGATCTGACTCACGCGGAGCGAGACCAGCTCCCGGGTGGCGGCCGGCAGCGGTGAGTCCACGACCAGCCGCCCCAGGGACATGAACTGCTTGATGACCTTGCCGGCGCTCGGGATGGCGAAGACGTCCAGTCGCGCGTTCATGGGGAACTCCTCTGTCGTTGTGGATGCTTACGCCCTTATGAGTCAGGAGCCCCGGCCCGATGTGACATCGATGAATGTGACGTGCGTCTCCCGCTGTCCCGCGCCGCCCACGCCCCGTGCGGGGGCTGCACCTCGCGGGCCCGCAGGGCGACAATGGGCCGTATGCGGCTACGGGGCACAGCCTGGGTCACCGCCGGAATGCTGCTGGCCGTCGCGATCGGCTGTACCGGCGGTGGTGACGAAGGCGCTGCCGAAACACCTCAGACATCGACCCGGGCCACGAGCGAGAGACCTCTCACGACGCCCTCCCCCACCCCCGCCCCAGCCGACCCCGTCTCCCTCCCGGCCCTGATGCAGCGGAAGCACACCGGTTCCGGCCTGCGTCTCGGCGCGATGCTCGACCGGACCTCCGCCTACACCCGCTACGCCGTCACCTACGAGGCGAACGGTCTGACCATCTCGGGGATCATGAACATCCCCGAGGGCAAGGGCCCGTTCCCGGCGCTCGTGCTGGCGCACGGGTACATCGACCCGGACGTCTACTTCAGCGGCCAGGGCATGCCCCGGGAGCAGGACCGCCTGGCCCGCGGCGGCTACGTCGTCCTGCACACCGACTACCGCAACCACGCCCGCTCCGACGACGACCCCGCCAACGACGCCGGTCTGCGCCTCGGCTACACCGAGGACGTCATCGGCGCCGCCCTGGCCCTGCGCGACTCCGGGCGGCCGGAGATCGACGGCGACCGGATCGGCCTGTTCGGCCGGTCGATGGGCGGCGGGGTCGTGTACAACACGCTGGTCGTGGCGCCCGGCCTGTTCGACGCCGCGGTGGTGTACGCGCCGGTGAGCGCACGCCCGGAGGAGAACATCGACCACTTCCAGCGGCCCGACGGCGATCCCCTCGTGACCGACATCGAGGAGAAGCACGGCACGCCGGAGGAGAACCCGGCCTTCTGGCGCGCGGTGTCGCCCCTGACGTACGTCGACCGTGTCACCGAACCCCTGCTGATCCAGCACGGCACGGCGGACGACACCTGCCCCCTCACCTGGTCACGGCAGGTCGCCGCCGCGTTCGAGAAGGCGGGCAAGGACGTCGAACTGCGCACCCACGCCGGCTAGGGGCACACCTTCGGGCCGAGGTGGCCGGTCTCCATGGACATCACCGAGGCCTTCTTCGCACGCCACCTGCGCTGAGCCGCCCGGCCCCGGGGACCGGTACGGCCCGAACCCGGCGGTCCGTACCGGACCCCCCGCGCCCCGGCCACCCGCACCCGCCACCGCCGGGCCCGCACGGCATCGGGCAGCAGCAGGATCCGGCTCGCGCCGACGACCCCGGGCGGCGGAGTACCTGACCGGGCCCCGAGCGCCAGGTCCCCGGGCAGTTCCCGCCGAGGGCCTCGACGTGCGCCCCCGGCCGGTGCACAGTTCTCCCTACGTACTCGCCAGTAAGCCCGTCCTTCCACGTCGAGGAGCCTCTGTGACCACCTGGGCCGGCCGCACCGCCGCCGAGATATCCGCCGCCGTACGCGAGAAGCGGGTCACCCCCCGCGAGGTGATCGCCGAGCACCTCACGCGGATCGAGCGGCTCGACGGCCGTGTCGGGGCCTTCCGCACCGTGCGCGCCGATGCGGCGACGGCCGAGGCCGACGAGGTGGCCGCACGGGGCGACTTCGACCGTCTGCCCCTGGCCGGGGTGCCCGTGGCCGTCAAGGACAACCTCGCCGTGCGCGGCGAGTCCACCCGCGTCGGCTCGGCCGCGACACCGGACACTCCGGCCACCCAGGACCATGTGACGGTGGCCCGGCTGCGAGCGGCCGGCGCGGTGGTCGTGGGTCTGACGAACGTGCCCGAGCTGTGTGTCTTCGGCACGACGGACGGCGTGCTGGGCATCGCCCGCAACCCCTGGGACCCGTCGCGCTCGGCGGGCGGTTCATCGGGCGGCAGCGCCGCCGCGGTCGCCGCCGGGATGGTGCCGATCGCCCTCGGCAACGACGGCATGGGTTCCCTGCGCATACCGGCCGCGAACTGCGGCCTCGTCACCATCAAGCCGGGACACGGAGTGGTCCCGACGGGTGCCGGGGACGGCGGCTGGTTCGGCTTGTCGGAGAACGGACCGCTCGCCACGACCGTCGAGGACGCCCGCCTGATGCTCTCGGTGCTCGCGGGCGACGAGCCCGCCCTCCGCTCCGAACCCGGCCCCCTCAGGGTCGCCGTGTCGCTGCGCAGTCCGGTGGCCGGCGTCACCATCAGCCGGCCGTACGCGGCGGCCGCGCGGGAGGCGGCCGGGGTGCTGATGAAGGCGGGCCATCAGGTCAGGCGAGCCGACCCGCCCTACCCGATGTCGCTCGCCACGACCTCACTGGCCCACTGGACGGCCGGCACCGCCGCGGACGCGCAGCACCTCGACGCACGTCTGCTGACCCGGCGCACCCGGATCCACGCGAGACTCGGCCGGCCCTTCATCGGCAGGGTGCGCTCCGGGGCGGCCCGGGAGCAACTGCGCCGGCGGCTGGAGCCGTTCTTCGCCGAGTACGACGTGCTGCTCACGCCCGCGCTCGCCCGCCGCTCCCCCAAGGCCGCGCCCTGGCACGAGCGGGGCTGGCTGAGCAATCTCCTGGCCAACACGAACTACTCGCCCCTGACGCCCCCGTGGAACCTGACAGGCTGGCCCGCCATGTCGGTCCCCTGCGGAACCCTCCCCTCCGGCGCCCCTGGTGCCGTGCAACTGGTGGGACGCCCCGGCACGGAGTACCAACTCCTGGAAGTGGCACAGCAGTTGCAGGAACGTAATCCGTGGCGGCGTACGGCACCGATGAACTAGAGTCGGCCGGGTGACTGCCGGGTCGGCCGTAGGCCATGCACGAGTGAGGCGCCCGGCCTCGGAGTGAGCGCGGCGGGGGCGACCCCGCCCGGGCTCGCCCGAGAGCCGGAGAGGGCACGAGCCCCGCCTCCCGTCTCCGTGTCCTCATCCTCTCGCGCCCACTGCGGCGCTTCACCACGGATCCCGAGACCCGGAGACCTTTCAGACTCATGTCCCACGCACAGCACACACCCGAACTTCCGGCCACCGTCGCCCATCTCGACCACACCGTCGTCTTCTCCTCGGACCGCCAGTTGTCCGCGGAGTTCCTGGCGGCGGTCCTGGGCCTGGAGGTCGGCGCCCCCTTCGGGCCGTTCCTGCCCGTCGACCTGGGCAACGGCGTGACCCTCGACTACTACGAGAAGCGCGACGAGCCGATCCAGGCGCAGCACTACGCGTTCCTCGTGCCCGAGGAGCAGTTCGACACCATGATCGCCCGGCTGGAGGCGCTGGGGGTGACCTACTTCGCCGACCCGAGGCACACCGAGCCCGGCCGGGTCAACGACCTCTTCGGCGGCCGCGGCGCCTACTTCGCCGACCCGGACGGCCACAACATGGAGATCATGACCCGGCCGTACGTCCGTCCCTGACGGCTGCCCGGGAGACCGGCCCGGCGACCACCCAGTGGGGCCTGCCGAGGCGCCGGATCCGCTCGAAGCCGTGGCTCTCGAACAGCGTCACCGTGCCGGTGTACAGGAACGACGCGGAGACCGGCCGGCCCTCGGCGTCCTCGGGGTAGCCCTCCACGGTGCCGCCGCCGAGGCGTGCGACCTCGTGGAGGGCGCTGTCGGGAGCGGCGGCGGCCACACCCCGGCGGTGGGCCCGATCGACCAGACCGGCGAAGTCGGGCCAGCCGGCCGCCTCCGGAGGCCTCACCCGAAGGCCGGCCATGGAACCCTCCGATGTGCTGATGCTCTAGAGCGCCCGGTGCATGATGTGCAGTCCCACGGGGCCGTGCCGGGGATGTTCGAACGCGTCGGGCACCGTACCGAGGATCGTGAAGCCCAGGGAGGTCCACAGCTTCACGGCCGGGTTGGTCTCGACGACGGCGTTGAACACCATGCCCCGGTAACCGGCGGCCCTGGCCTGGGCCAGGAGGTGTTCGGCGAGGGCCCGGCCGTAGCCCCGGCCGCCCTGGTCCGGGTCGACCATGAAGCCGGCGTTGGCGATGCGGGCGGCGGGCCCGCCGTAGTTGGGGGTGAGGTAGGCGGAGGCGACGACGCTGCCGCTGTCGTCCTCGACGACGTGGACGCGTTTCGCCGGATTCATCCACAGGACCCGGGCCTCCTCCTCGGAGGTGCCCGGGTCCCATGCGTAGGTCTCACCCGCGGCGACGATGCGGTGCCAGAACGGCCAGATGCGCGGCCAGTCGTCAGCCGTTGCTTCCCTGATCAGCATGGACGCGAGTCTGGCACGCCCGTGCGGATCGACGAACGCGGAGGGTGCGGCGCCCGTTCAGTCGACGCTGGGCAGGATGTGGGGCTCGGCGAGGTCCTCCTCGTAGCCCGCGAGGCGGATCGGGGCCGACCGGGCCCACACGTCGAGGCTGCCGAGCTCGTCGGACCGGTGGCCCTTGCGCTCGGTGCGTTCCTTGGGGCGTTGCTCGCGATTCGTCTTTTCCGGTGTCACCGCGCACTCCTTATGTGTCGGTCACCCTCGGGACGTGCGCGCCGGTCCTGCTCTACGCCTGACGCCCGCTCGGGTCTGATGCCAAATGCAATGCAGTTCGGACGCGGTGGCGCCGGTAATTCGCGGGAGCGCAGGCCGTGGTGTACCGGCTTGTCCCATGACGGACCGTGGGTGTGGATCCCGTCCTGCTGTCCGTCCGCCCTAGATTAACCAAATGAGCGGCCCCCCGCTCGATGGGGCTGAAAACTAGCGGTAACGATCGCGCGTCATCCTGTGTTCAACTCGGGTTTACGTACCGATTTGCCACAGAAAAGACGTTTTATGGATCACTCGAACGGCTTAAGTCCGCACCGGCGGTTTCCGGACGGTTGCGCAGGGTCTCCCACACCCCCTCGGGCTGTCGGCTGACGGACCGTCATGAGACGGTACGTCGATGACGTCACCGTCGTACGGCCTGGAGGGCAAGGCCGCCGTGGTCACGGGGGCCACGCGCGGCATCGGACGCGCTGTCGCGAAAGCGCTCGCCTCGGCGGGCGCACTGGTGTGCGTCACCGCGCGCGACGCCGACGAGGTACGGCGTACCGCCCTGGAACTGGGCGGCATCGGGCTTGCGGGCAGCGTCGCCGACCCCGGCCATCCCGGCGCCTGACGGAGCTGGCCCTTCGCGAGTTCGGCCGCCTCGACGTCCTGGTCAACAACGCGGCGACCAATCAGCCGTACGGACCGCTCATGGACGCTGCCCCGGAAGCCTGGCGCGATGCCTTCACCGTCAATGTCGAGGCACCGCTGCGGCTGGTGCAGTGCGCGTGGCGGTCGTGGATGTCGGAGCACGGCGGCACGGTGATCAACGTGTGCACGGAGGGCGCCGGCCATGTCGGCCCGAACGTGGGCGCGTACGGCACGACCAAGGCCGCGCTGCTGCACCTGACCCAGCAGCTCGCGGGTGAGCTGGGCCCCGGGTGCGGGTGAACTCCGTCTCCCCCGGCCTGGTGCGTACCGAGATGGCTCGGTTCACGTGGGAGCCGGGCGAGGAACAGATCGCCGCGGGGCTGCCGCTCGGCCGGATCAGGGAGCCCGAGGACGTCGCACGGGCGGTGGTGTGGCTGGCGTCGGACGAGGCGGAGTGGGTGACAGGGGCAGACCTCGTGGTGGACGGCGGCACCCGGGCACGGGCAGCGCGCTTCCCAAGTCAGGGGCGGGGGGAACTGCGCGCCAAGCCACACTCAACCCGCTGACGAACCCCTACCACTTCCCCGGCTCGTAGTCCTTCAGAAAGACCCCGTACAGATCCTCCCCCGCCTCGCCCCGCACGATCGGGTCGTACACCCGAGCCGCCCCGTCGACCAGATCGAGCGGCGCGTGGAACCCCGCCTCGGCCAGCCGCAGCTTGTCGTAGTGAGGCCGCTCGTCCGTGATCCACCCCGTGTCCACCGAGGTCATCAGAATCCCGTCGGTCTGGAACATCTCCTGCGCACTGGTCCGCGTCACCATGTTCATGGCGGCCTTGGCGGCGTTCGTGTTCGGGTGCCCCGCACCCTTGTAGCCACGGCCGAACACGCCCTCCATGGCCGAGACGTTCACGACGTACGCGCGCCCGCTCGCCGCCTTCTTCGCGGCCTCGGCCATGACCGGGCGGAGCCGGCTGATCAGGATGAACGGCGCGGTGTAGTTGCACAGCTGGGTCTCCAGCAGTTCCACCGGGGAGATCTGCTCGATCGTCTGCACCCAGGTGTTGCTGTCGACGACGTCGGGGAGCAGCCCGCCCGCGTCGATCGCCGTGCCGTCGAGGTGCCGCTCGACGCTGGCGTTGCCCGCGACCAGGGCGAGGTCGGCGACCTGCTGGGCGTCGAGGCCGCTGGTGCCGCCGAGGGGCAGCGCGGCCAGGCCGTCGACCGCGCCGGAGTTGAAGGCGCCGATGACGTGGTGCGCGGGGAGCTCACCGGCGGGCAGCGGGGCGCTCTCGCCCTCGACCAGCGCGGCGTAGGCGGAGGGCAGCCGGCGCACGGTCTGGGTCGCGTTGTTGACGAGGATGTCGAGGGGGCCCGCCTCGGCGACCTGTTCAGCGAGGGCCACGGCCTGGGCCGGGTCGCGCAGGTCGATGCCGACGACCTCCAGGCGGTGGATCCAGTCCGCGGAGTCGTCCATCGCCTTGAAGCGGCGGATGGCGTCCTTCGGGAAGCGCGTGGTGATCGTGGTGTGCGCGCCGTCGCGCAGCAGCCTGAGGGCGATGTACATGCCGATCTTGGCGCGGCCGCCGGTGAGCAGGGCGCGCTTGCCGGTGAGGTCGGCGCGGACGTCACGCTTGGTCCGGTTCACGCGGGCGCAGTCGGGACAGAGCTGGTGGTAGAAGTAGTCGACTTCCACGTACCGGGTCTTGCACGTGTAGCAGGAGCGCGGGCGCTGGAGTATCCCCGCGATCCTGCCCTCCTCGGTGTTCGACGACGGCAGCAGGCCCTCGGTCTCGTCGTCGATGCGC
>NZ_DF968479.1:0-218 GCF_001270025.1 Streptomyces azureus
TACCCGAGCGGCGGCGACGAGTGCCACATGGCCTTCCACTTCCCGGTCATGCCGCGCATCTTCATGGCCGTCCGGCGGGAATCCCGCTACCCGGTCTCCGAGATCCTGGCCAAGACCCCGGCCATCCCCTCGGGCTGCCAGTGGGGCATCTTCCTGCGCAACCACGACGAGCTCACGCTCGAGATGGTCACCGACGAAGAGCGCGACTACATGTGGGC
>NZ_DF968480.1:0-143 GCF_001270025.1 Streptomyces azureus
CTAGTGCCCCGGCAGGCAACGTTCGCCCCGTCGCGACGCCCGGCACGCCCTCTCGCCGCACCGGCCGAAAGCCCGAGTGCATCCAGTACGAGGGCTTCCGGCCGGCACTCCCCCAAGCTCTTCGAGCAGGGGGTACCCCCAGA
>NZ_DF968481.1:0-408 GCF_001270025.1 Streptomyces azureus
GGGTGGGGGTGGGGTCAGTGGCGGGGGCTGTGGTGAGTGGTGCGGAGGCCGAGGAGCCCGCGCGGGGGTCGTCGTCGCCAGGTGAGCCGGACGTTGTCGCCAGCACGATTCCCACGACGGCGCCGACCGTCGCGACCGTGGCTGCCGCGGCGGCGATCATCGTACGGCGGTGGCCGGCACGGGGGCGGGCGGCGGCCGGTGTGGCGGGGCCGGGGAGCTCGCCCGGCGGCATCGCGGTGGGTGTCGGGGCGGGGTCGGGGCGGCACTCCGTCGCCGCCTGTGCTCGGGTGAGGGAGACGGGGCTCGGGCGGTGGGTGGTTGTGGTGGTGGTACTTGCGGTGGTGGTGGTGCTGACGGCGTGGTTCGGCGAACCGGCCGTGTTCGGTTGTGTCGTCTGCGCGGTGGGTG
>NZ_DF968482.1:0-168 GCF_001270025.1 Streptomyces azureus
TGAGTGATGGGGTGACGCAGGAAGGTAGTCCAGCCCGGGCGGTGGTTGTCCCGGGGTAAGGGTGTAGGACGTCAGGTAGGTAAATCCGCCTGGCAATAGTCTGAGACCTGATGCCGAGCCGATTGTGGTGAAGTGGATGATCCTATGCTGTCGAGAAAAGCCTCTAGC
>NZ_DF968483.1:0-29007 GCF_001270025.1 Streptomyces azureus
CGCGCTACGACGTGCACACCGTCCGCAAACCAGGCACTACGAAACAGCGAACGAAGAAGTCAACAACCCCACGACCCCGCCGCACAGGTTAAAGATCAAGCTAGGGGGTGTCCGTAAAGTCCCGCCTGCCCTGCGACGCCCGGCACGCTCCCCAAGCTCTTCTAGCAGGGACCCCCACCCGCCGCACCGGCCGAGCACCCAGTCCAACCAGTACGCGGGCGTCCGCCCGGCACTCCCCCAAGCTCTTCGAGCAGGGGGTACCCCCAGAGCACGCACCGAACGCCGCAGCACCCGCTCTCCGGGCGACGACGGGACTTTGCGGGCACCCCCTGGGCCGCCTGGGAAGCAACGGGCTCGCAGTACGATGATCGGAACCCCCGTTCCGCGGGGTCCCGTGACTGAGGAGATGCGTGCCCGTGCCTGCCCGACTTCCTTCGTGGGCCTGGGTGACCGGGCTGACCGTGGGAGCGATAGCCGCGGTGACGGTCCTGGCCGTGCAGGCGGACCGGGGCCCGCACCCCACCGCCACCTCGGCCAAGCCGAGCACCTCGGCGTCGGCGGGCGTGCAGCCCACCCCCACCGCGTCCGTCCCGGCCCGGGTGCCCGACGGCTCCGGCACCGGCCGGCGCATCGTCTACTCCCTCGGCGAGAAGCGGGTGTGGCTGGTCGACGCGAGCGAGGCGACCCGCCGTACGTTCACCGTGTGGCCGGGCACGGTCAGCCCCGACCCCGGTACGTACACGGTGTCGTCCCGCAACGAGGCCACGACCGGTTCCGACGGCGTCCAGATCGAGCACATCATCTACTTCGCGGCGAAGTCCGGCGTCTCCGTCGCCTTCTCCAACGCGGTCGACGGCGCCTCGCCGCCTCCCGCCGACTCCGGCGCCAAGACGGGCGGAGTCAGGATGCGGAAGGCGGACGGCACGGCACTGTGGGCGTTCGGCACGGTCGGTACGACGGTGACCGTGGTCAATTGACTTGCTCTCCCTTCTGAAGGAGGGAGATTCCGACCTGCTCGCTCGATGCTGTGCCGCTACGCGGCACGGGCATCGGGCGGGCTTCCGTGGCTTCCTGCTTCGTCGCGCTGTGCCAGAACGGGTTCTGGTCCTACCGGCGTTGCACAGGCTGTCACCGCCAGTCCGGCGGCCGATTTCACGTTCTTCGCGGCGTTGTGGTCGAGGTCGTGGACCGCGCCGCAGGCGGAGCAGGTCCATTCCCTCACGTGCGGGGGTTTGGGGCCGTCGTGGTGACCGCAGGTGGAGCACACCTGGCTGGTGGGCTCGAACCTGTCGACCTTTGCGAAGGTCCGACCGTACCTCTGCGCCTTGTACTCCAACATGTTCACGAACTGCGACCAACCCGCGTCGTGCACGCTCTTGGCCAGCCGGGTGCGTGCCAGGCTCTTGACCGCCAGGTCCTCCACGGCGACCGCCTGGTTCTCGCGGAGCAGCCTCGTGGACAGGACAACTGGTGGTGGAACTCCCGGCGAGCGTCGGCCACCCTCGCGTGCGCGCGGGCGACCCTCAGACGAGCCTTGGCTCGGTTCTTCGGTCCCTTCTGCTTGCGGGACGGCTCCCGCTGTGCCTTCTTCAGCTTCTTCTCCGCGGCGCAGAAACCGCGGGGAGTCGACCCTCGTGCCGCCGGACAGCACCGCGAAGTAACGCACCGCGGGAACCGGGGGTTTCATCCCGATCCCGAAACGCTGGGCGGTCGAGCGGACCTATGGCTGGCCGATGCTCCACCGGCGCCTGGCACGCGACTACGAAAGCCTCCCGGCCCGATCCGAAGCCATGATCCATCGGGCCATGACCGACCTCATGGCCCGACGCCTCACCGACGAGAACGCCATCTCCTGGCGCGACCCCGCAAAACCGCACCAACCACGGAGTCCGGGATGAAACAACGGGATGAAACAACGGGATAAAACGACCTCTAAAAAACGATCTCTAAAGGCCGATGCGCTGCGAATGAATCCCGGTAGCGGCCGGCTCAGGTGGTCGTGGTCTCCGTCCGCGGGGACGGCAGGTGGTTGACGATCAGCACGAGTCCGCTGAACAGGAACACGCGGGTCGCCGCGTCCAGCCCGTTCCAGCTCTTCGACTGCCACATGGAGAACCACTCACCGCCGATCGCGATGAACCCGGCGCCGAACAGCAGCAGCACCATCAGCAGCCCGTACGTGGACATCCGCCGGGCCTGCTGCTGGTCACGTCTGGCCCACAGCCAGGTCCCGTATATGAGGACGAGCGCGGCGACGGTCTCCCAGACGATGATCAGCACATAGGCGGTGTCCTGAAGCCCCGTACTGGTGATGGCCCGCCACATCAGGTCCTCGTCCTTGAACGTGGTGTCCATGGCCAGAACATGCCGGACGAACTGCTGGTTGGTGCCGAAGTCGGTGATGTTCCCGAACGCGACCAGCGCCATGTAGAGGGCGACGGAGGCGGTGAGCAGGGCGGCGGCGAGGGGCAGCGCGCCGCGGCGTGAAGTGGAGGAGGTGGCCATGCCGATCATTCTTCCCGAGCGGCGGTCGCCGACGCGACAGAATGACGTCGGAAGCCGACCGGGCGAGGCGAGGGGACGTACGGATGGCGCAGACGAGGCCGTCGATGCAGGACCTGATACGGCAGCGGACCCGGGCCGGTTTCGTCGGCCGGGCCGCTGAACGGGCCCTGTTCCGAGCGAACTTCGACACCCCTCCGCACGACGAACGCCATCGCTTCCGCTTCCACGTACACGGCAACGCGGGCGTCGGAAAGACCTTCCTGCTGCGGGAGTTGGAACAGATCGCCCGCGAACAGGGCGCGCTGACCGCGTACGTGGACGACAGTTCCGGCAGCGTGCCGGAGGTGATGGCGGAGATCAGCCGCCAGTTCGCCGCGCAGGGCCGCCGGTTGAAGGAACTGAACCGCATGCTCGCCGCCCACGACGCACGCAGGCACGAGGCGGAGCTGGCCGCGCTCGCGGCACTGGACGCACAGGCGGAGGACGCGGGGCCGTCGGCGGGCGGAAGGGTGGTGGCCCGGGCCGGGGTGGTCGCACTGGGGATGGTCCCGGTGGTCGGCCCCCTCGCGGGCATGCTCGACTCCGACGAACTGGCGGGCGGAGTGGACCGGTTCCGGGAGAGCGTGCTGGCCCGCTTCCGCGACCACGAGGACGTGCGGCTGGTCTTCGCCCCGGAGCAGGTGCTCACACCGGTGTTCCTGCGCGAACTCTCGGAGGCCGCGACCTCGGCCCCCTGGATCGCCCTCTTCCTCGACACCTACGAGCGGACGGCCCCGTACCTCGACCACTGGCTGCACGAGACGATGACCACCGACCGCCACGGCGCCATGCCGGCCACGGCCGTCGTGGTCACGGCGGGCCGGCTCCCCCTGGACACGGCCCTCTGGGGTGGCCTGAGGGACTTCATGACGGACGTCCCCCTGTCCCCCTTCACCGAAGCGGAGACACGCGGCCTGCTCGCCGGCAAGGGCGTGACCTCCCAACCGGTCGTCGAAGAGGTCCTGCGCCTCACCGGCGGCCTCCCCGTCCTGGTCTCCACCCTCGCCGAGTCCCGCCCCGCCGACCCGGACGACGTGGGCGACCCGAGCGCCACAGCGGTGGAACGTTTCCTGAGGTGGGAGCGGGACCCGGCACGACGAGCGGCCGCACTGTCCTGCGCGCTGCCGAGATGGCTGGACGCGGACGTGTTCCGGGCGGTCACCGACTGCCCGGAGGAGCAACTGGATCCGCTCTACGAGTGGTTGCGGGGCATGCCGTTCGTCGGCGAGCGCGGCGGTGGACGACTGCGCTACCACGACGTCGTACGGGCACCGATGCTGCGCGCGGAACGGAGCCGGTCACCCCGCGGATGGGCCGAGCGGCAGCGACGCCTGGCGCGGACGTTCGGCGGCTGGCGGGAGGAGGCCGGGGCCGACGGGGACGAGCCGTGGGCCGACGAGACGTGGCGGAGCCTGCGCCTGGCCGAGGTGTACCACCTGCTCTGCGCGGGCGAGCGGGACGCGCTGCCGCAGGCGCTGCGGGACTTCGTCCACGCCTGCGACGCCGGTGCGGGCGTGGCGGCGCAGTGGGCACGTGTGCTGGTGGACGCGGGACAGGACGCGGACGCGGCGGCGGTGGCCGGGTGGGGCACCGAACTGACGGCGGTACTCGACGCGGAAGGCATCACATCCGCGCTCGGACTGATCCTGCGCCGCGCGGTGCTCGACGCGCCGACCCAGGCCCGGGCCCGGGTCGTACGGGGTGACGAGCTGCGCGGACAGGCCGCGTACGCGCAGGCCCTCGCCGAGTACGACCGGGCCGTCGCCCTCGATCCGGAGCTGGCCGTCGCCTACCGTCACCGGGCCGGAATCCGGAGGGAACTGGGCCACCACGACGCGGCGATCTCCGACCTGGACCGGGCCGTCACGCTGGAGCCGGACAACTCCTGGTACGTCGCCCTGCGCGGCGAACACCACCGGCTCGCCCGGCACGACGCCGAGGCCATCCGGGACCTGAGCGAAGGGATCCGCCTCGACCCGGCCAACGAGTTCGCCTGGGCCTCCCGGGGAGCCACACACGAACGCCGCGGAGACCTGGACGCCGCCCTCTGCGACCTGGGCCGGGCACTCGACCTCAAGCCGGACTACGCCTGGGCGCTCGCCCGCCGCGCCCGGGTCTGGCGCGCGCTGGGCGACCTCCGACGCCAACTGGCCGACCTCGACCAGGCCCTCACCCTGAGCCCCGACTGGCCCTGGGCCCGCTGCGAACGCGGCGACGCGCTGCGCGCCGCGGGCCGCGACGAGGAGGCTGTCGCCGACTTCGACCGTGCACTGTCCCTGGACCCCGCCTACGCCTCGGCGTACGCGAGCCGGGGCGCATCTCTCACCAACCTCGGCCGCCACACGGAGGCCCACGCCGACCTGAACCGGGCGGTGGAACTCCGGCCGGGGTACGTCTGGGCGTTGTGCCGCCGGGCGGTGCTGTACGCGCTCATGGGGCTGTTCGAGAAGGCACGGACCGATGTGGAAAGGGTCCGGGAACTGGACTCCGAGACACTGGAACGCCTTTCGGATACCGACCGTGCGGTACTGGGGTCTGTCCTCACCGGGTGAACAGCGTGCGAATTACCTGTGTGCGGATGTAATTCGACCGTGACTTATTTCGTGGTGGTGGGGTAACCTTTGAGCCAAGAGGCTTGCGGTCTGGTCGAGTTGCTTTTGGGAGGTGTGCGATGACGATGGTGAGGCGGCTGATCTCCGATGAACCCCGCCACCAGTCGGCACACTCACTCCCGGACCACAGCCGTCCCCGGTTCCAGCGCGCTTCCACCTGACCGGTCCCCTTTTTTCCACCCTCAGCACCCCTGCAATTCAAGGAGGCACTGGTGTTTGACGAGCGCAAAGAAGCGGAAATGAGGCTGTACTCGGAGGCCCTGGCCCGGGAACTCGCTTTGAAGAAAGAACGTGCGGAGGCAGAAGAGGACGCCACGACTCCTGAGCCCGAAACGGCCCCCGCCCAGGACTGAGACTCAGCGTCCCGCCGCGAACTCCAGGAATTCGGACCAGGCGCCGTCGGTAGATGCCAGGCGGGCAGCGTCCTTGTTCTTGGAATCGCGGATGTGGACGGTGGGGCGGCGGATGGGGGATATGGCGACCTCGACGCAATCGGCATCGCCGTTTCCGCTGTAGCTGCTCTTGGGCCACGGACCTCGGCGATACGGCTGAACGGTGCCCGTCCGTCGACCTGGAGGGCGTGGAGCAGCTTCCGGCCGAGGGCGTCGAGGGAATGGGACTCCACCGGCTGTCTCCTGCGAGAAGGTGATGCTCACGTCATGCCGTACCGCAGCGCCCGCGTGGCCCGGGACCGGGGGCCGGTCCCGGGCCACGCTCCGGCGGTCACATGCCCGGTTGTCCGGTCCGGTACGTATGTGCAGCCGTTGGTGTCAGCCTTCCTGGTGGTTGACCCGCGGGGCGGGCGCGGGCGCCACAGGGCCCTGAGGCTGTGTCGCGGCCCGACCGGTCGCGCCGGGGTTTGCGGCGGCGTGACGGCCGTGGACGGCACTGTCGCCACCGGTGGACGGAGGAGCCGGGTGCTGCGGGCGGCGCAGCAGGAGCATCCCGACGACGGCGGCCAGCAGGGCCAGGGTGGCGGAGACGATCAGGCACAGCTGGAGTCCGTCGACGAATGCCTCGGACAGGGCGCCCAGGACACGGGGAGTGTCGGCGCCGAGGTCCGTGCCGCCGACGGCGCTCAGTCCGCCGGTGTCCGCGACCGCGGTGACGTGCCGGACCGTTGCTCCGGTCAGACCGGCGTCGGTGAGGTGTCCGGGCAGGGCGTCCACGGCCTTGGCGGACAGCAGGGTGCCGAGAACGGCGGGGCCGAGGGCGGCGCCGACCTGGCGGAAGGCATTGTTGCCGGCCGCGGCCATGCCGGCCTGATGGAGCGGTACCGAGCTGACTGCGGTGGCAGTCATGGGAGTGATGACGAAGGCCATGCCGAGGCCGAGCAGGGCCAGCCGCCAGGCCAGGGAGCCGAACGAGGTGCCGGCGTCGATCGTGGTGAGCGACAGCAACGCACCCGCGGTGACGAACAGGCCGCCGGGGATCAGAACGCGGGGGGAGACCCGGTGCACCAGACGCCCGGCGGGCTCGCCGAGCAGCAGCGGCATCATGGAGACCATCAGCAGCCGCCAGCCCGATTCCAGGGTGGAGAGCCGCTGAACCGTGCCGAAGTAGAGGCTGAGGGCGAAGAAGAACCCGATCAGTCCGAGGAAGCTGATCATGGCGATGAGGGTGGTGGCCGTGAAGGCCGGGCTGCGGAACAGCGTCAGGTCCAGCATCGGACTGCTGCTGCGCCGCTCCACCAGGACGAACGCGACTGCGCTGACCGCGGCGGTGGACAGGGCCACCATCACCTTCTCGTCCGTGAAGGAGGCGACGCCGCCTTCGATGATCCCGTACACCAGTGCGGTGATCGCCAGTGCCGCGGTGATCTGGCCGGGCCAGTCCAGTCGGCGCGCGCCCGGGGCGCGGGAGTCGACCAGCAGTTTCGCCGCGAACGCCATGGCGAGCAGCGAGGCGGGGATGGGCAGGAGATAGATCCAGCGCCACGCGAAGTGGTCGAGGATCACTCCGGCGATGACGGGGCCAATGGCCAGCGCCGTCGTGAGCGACGTGGCCCACCGGCCGATGACCTTGCCGCGTTCACGCGGGTCGGGGACCGCGTGGCTGATCAGCGCCAGTGTTGTGGGCAGCAGCGCGGCCGAGCCGAGCCCGGCCAGCGCCTGGCCGACCCATACGACCTCGATCGACTGTGCGCACAGCGCGACCAGGGCACCCAGCCCGCTGAAACCCAGGCCCGCCTGGAACACCTTCTTGCGGCCGTGGACATCACCGAAGACGCCCGTGGTGAGGATCAGCGCGGCCATGGGCAGCACGAACGCATCCGATACCCAGGAAAGCTGCGAGGTTGATGTGTCCAGCGCCCGCTGGATGGCGGGCAGACTCGCCGCGACGGTGGTCACCGGCAGATAAGCGACGAACACACCGAGACAGGCCATGATGAGCGTGGCCGCCCGCCGCTCCTGTGGCGCGTTCGCCGCTGTCGTGACGTTCACAGAACTCTCCCTTACAGCGCCGGGCGCTGCGGTCGGCCAACTTTCGCCGCCACCTTCCGACCCGCCGGGGAGCTGAAGCCAGCTACGACTTCGATTTCCCGAGGATCCGACATGAGGGCCCCTGGTATGGAGGAAGTTCGACACTGAGATCTGCGCGACGAACGTCTATGGAGCGGGAACGCCCGCATCCGCAAGGCCGTCCGGGCCCGTGGTCACTTCCCGTCGGAGGCCACCGCGTTGAAGTGCGGCTGCATGGCGCTGATGAGCCTGGATCCGACTGGCAAGGGTCGGCGCCGCTGGAAGATGCGCTGGAAGGCACCGTTGAAGCCTTCCAGATCGCTTCGCCGTCACTGATCAGGCGCTCACCGAAGCCCGAGTGAGCCCACCGGAACGGGGGTGTCGTTCAGGATCCTGACGCAGTCTCTGCGGCGTCGTGGTGTCGGCGGGCGTCGCGAATGGTGTTCTGGTGGGTCTCGGCCCAGGTGTTGAGGGTGGTCAGCGGTTCGAGGAGCGTGCGGCCGAGGGCGGTCGACTCGTAGTCGCAGCTCGGGGTTGCGAAGCCAGCCGAGCTCCAGGAGACCGTGTTGCCGCAGTTGCACGCCGGTGGAGTTCAACTCGGTGTTTCCGTCGAGGCACCTCCGCACCTCTCCCGCACGGGTAATTGTGCTGGTCGGGAGGGTGCGGAGGCTGGTCGTGTCTTCAGTGCTCCCCGCAGTCGAGGGCGGCGGCCTCGCGTACGGCCTCGGCGATGGCCAGGAAGTCCTTCTTGAGGAGCGCGCCGTGGTTGCTGGCGACCTTCGCGCTGATCCGGATGTTCGGGTTGCCGGCGGTCACCGCATCGAGGCCCGTGCGTATCCGCTCCTGCTCATCACCGCGGCTGCCGAAGGAGGTCCCGGAAGCGACCACATACCGCACCGGGACGGTGATGTTGCCCAGCACGGGCCCCAGCTCCCGCTCCCGGGAGAGCCTGCCGAGCTCGATGTTGCTGTCGGCCTGCTGTTCGGCGGTCATCCGCGGGGTCAGGCCCGTCGGGCGCAGCAGCGGCATGAACCAGCCCAACCGCCGGAACAGCTTCCGGATCCGCCGCTCCGTGGCCTCGTCCAGCCAGTCGTAGGGGAACGCGCCGTCGACCAGGACCGCGCCCACGGCACGCGCCGGATTCCGCTCGGCCCAGTGCGCCCCGACGACCGCCCCGTAGGACCAGCCGACCACCAGCGCCCGGTCCACGCCCCTGGCCGCGAGAACGGCGTCGACATCCCGGACGGCTGCCTCGAAGGAGTAGTCCGCCGAACGCTTCGACTTGCCGCGGGCCCGCTCGTCGTAGGTGATGTGCCGCCACCCCGTCCCCAGTTCGGCGATGACCCGCCGCCAGTACCCCTGGGTGGCGAACTGGCCGTTGAGGTAGACCACCGGGAGCCCGGGACCGCCGGTGTCGGTGACGGCCAGGGCCGTGTCGTCGACCGGCACCATGCCGGTCCACGTCGAACCGCTCGAGGACGTGCTGTTCTTCGTCATGTGGTCCCCCTTGGTGGTGGGCTCGGGCCGGACAGTCCTGGTGCTGCTCGTTCAGAGGCTGCGGGCGGTGATGTCGCCGTGGGAGGTCGTGGCGCGGATGTCGAGTTCGGTGGTGCCGTCGTTCTTGAGGGAGTTGCTGACGCGGCCGTAGCCGGTGCCGGCGTCCAGGGCGGCCGAGACACCCGCGGCGGCGACGACCGAGATGTCGCCTGACTGGGTGCGGAGCACGACCGTGCCGCGCCGGGCCTCGGCGATCCGGATGTCGCCCCTCGCAGTGCTGATCTCCGCGGGGCCGCCCAGCCGGCCGACCTCGACGTCACCGTCGATCGCGGAGAGGCGGACGCCCGCGGCCTCGTCGATCTTGATCTGCCGGTACGCGCCTTCGAAGACGACATCGCCGAGGCGCCCGACGCCGCGGAGCTCGGCGCTGTCGGCCCTGGCCTCGACGCGGGAGCCGGCGGGCAGCCGGACGGTGACCTCCACGGCTCCGGAGGGGCCGATGAGCTGGTTGCCGGAAGCCGAGGCCGTGATCCGCAGGACGCCGTCGGCGTAGGCGACGGTGGTCCTCTCGGCGGTCTTGGTGTCGCGGCTCTTGGCGGGGTCGGCGGGCAGGACCTCGACGGTGGTGTCGGCGCGGTCCGCGGCGATGAACTGGACGCGTCCGGCGGGGAGGTCGAGGACGGCGGAGATCGGGGCGGGGGTGTCGAACTTCTGCATCGTGCTCTCCTTGGAGTCGTCGTTTCGAACGATGGAAAAGCTACGTTGCATTCACGGAACTAGCAACACACTCGTTGCGTGTAACTACTGTTTATGCAGCTCATGGCCGAGTAATCGTTGCAACGGATCTAAATTCAATGCAACGCATCCGAGCCTTCGTTGCAATGGATGGGAGTGAACGCACTGCGGCTCGAAAACCGGTGGAGCAGCGCCGCCGTGCTGCCCTACCGTGCTGCCGAACCAAGTCGCCCAGGCAAGGACGTGCCGTTGTACACCCTGTGAGACCTCCCGAGAGCTGATGTGTCGCGCGTCGCGCATGTGCGCCGCGCTCCTTTTCGCTGCGGATTTCTCACTGAAACCGGTGTACTTCTGTGCTCGATCACTGGGTGGTCATGCCCACCTGCCTGCCGACTGTTCTCCGCCGTTGCCACGGGTGCGCGTCCGAGCGTTTCCGGGCAAACGGCAAGTTTCGCGTCAACGCCAACCACAAGCTCCTCGACGCCTGGCTCCTCGTGCTCTGTACCGCTTGCGGGGACACGGCGAAGCTCACGGTCCTGGATCGGATGAACGTGCGCTCCGTGCGGCCTGAGCTGCTGGACCGGATGCACGACAACGACCCTGGCCTGGCAGCTGAGCTGCTCCAGGATCCGGTCGTGCGGCGCCGCAATCACATCGCCCTCGACTGGGACAACGCCTGGCGCCTCGACACCGGCGGACCGGATCACCTGGACCGCGAGGTGATCGACGTCTCGGTCCGCTTCGCGGCGCGGATACCTGTCCGGCCGGTGCGACTGATCGCGGAAGGCTTCGGTCTTTCGCGGGCCGAGGTCGAGAGACTGATCACGGAGGGGAAGCTCGTGTCGGCGATCCGGCTGAGCGGCAAGTTCGCCGACGACTTCACCTTCACGCTCAAGCGCTGAGCTCCCCGGGGCCCCGGGCCTGTCCGGTGTGATCCGTCGGACAGACCCGGGCCATTCCGCCCCCTGAACCCGCCGTCCCCTTTCGAATACAGTGCTGAGCTGTCGTACGTATGGACGGTCCCTGGGAGGTCAAGGTGGGTGCGACTGCCGGTGCCGTCTGGGGGCGTACGGAGCAGCAGGATTTTCGTAGCCGGGTGCGGGGGACTCTGCTCGGCTTGGCCGTCGGGGACGCCCTGGGTGCGCCGGTGGACGGGCTGGGGATCGACGGGATCAGGGAGGCGTACGGGGCGGAGGGGCTGGTTGATCTGGCTCCCGCCTATGGCAGACGCGGTGCCGTCACCCATCTCACCCAGCTCACCCTGTTCTCCGTGGACGGGCTGATACGGGCCCAGGTGCGGCGGGACACCGGCGCCTGGCATCCGCCCACCGACCTGCACCGGGCCTATCTGCGCTGGGCCGCCACCCAGCGGGACTGGGGGCCCGACGAGCGGCGCAAGGACGACGGGTGGCTCGCGCGGGAGGAGTGGCTGTACGCGCGCAGGGATCCGAGTCGGGCGCTGCTCCTCGGGCTCGCCGACGAGACCATGGGGACGCCCGAGGCGCCCAAGAACCCCGGCGAGCTCGGGCCCGAGGCCGCCGCCCGGTCCGCCCCGTTCGGGCTGCTCGTGGGGTGGGAGCCGCAGCTCGTCGCCCAGCTCGCGGTGGAGTGCGCGGCGCAGACCCACGGTCACCCCACGGCGTATCTCGCGGCGGGTGCGTACGCCGTGATCGTGCATGCCCTCGCCCTGGGGGAGAGCCTCGACGGTGCGGTGCAGCGGGCCTTCGCGCTGCTGGCCGCCCGGCCCGGGCACCAGCCCGTGTCGGACGCGCTCCAGCACGCGCTGGGTGCCGTACGGCAGGGGCTGCCCGGGCCGGAGCGCGTGGCCGAGCTGTGCGGGGCCGGTACGGCGGAGAGCCTCGTCGGTGCCGCCGTGTACTGCGCCCTCGTCGCCGCCGACGTCCGTCACGGACTGACTCTGGCCGTCAACCACGACGGCCCCTCCGCCGCCACCGCCGCGCTGACGGGCGCGCTGCTCGGCGCCCTGCACGGCGAGACGGCCCTCCCCCCGGCCTGGCTGGCCGAGCTGGAGGGCCGTCCCACGATCCTGGAGCTGGCCGACGACTTCGCCATGGAAATGACCCAGGGGCCTGCCCTGCACGGGCCCGGAGGGTCGTCACCGGGGTGGCTCGCCCGCTATCCGAGGGCCTGATCCCACCCCGCCCTTCCCCCGCCTCAGTCCCTGACCGTCGTCCGCACCACGTCGTCCGCCGGCCCGGCCGGTACCGGAACCGCGGCCGACGCCGCCCCGTCCCCGTCCGTGTTGATCTTCTCGATGAGCGCCAGCCGCTCCGGGGTGTCCTCCGGCTTGATGTAGCCGACGAGTATGTAGAGGACCAGCGACACCGCCAGCGGGATCGACACCTGGTACTGGAGCGGCACGCCGCCCTCGACGTTCCAGTGGATCGGGTAGTTCACCAGCCAGAAGGCGAGCAGGCCCATCGACCAGCTGACGAGGGCCGCCGTCGGGCCGGAGCGGCGGAACGCCCGCAGCAGGCCCAGCATCATCGGGATCGCCATCGGGCCCATCAGACCGGCCACCCACTTGATGACGACCGTGATGATGTCCTTGAACGCCGGGGAGTTGACCTGCGTCGCCGCCGCCATGGACAGACCGAGGAAGACGACCGTCGCGATACGGGCGACCCGCAGACCCGTGCTCTGGTTCCAGGCCCGTGCCCGTGCCCAGATCACCGGCGCGCAGTCCCGGGTGAACACGGCCGCGATGGCGTTGGCGTCCGAGGAACACATCGCCATGGTGTGCGAGAAGAAGCCGACGATGACCAGCCCCAACAGGCCGTGCGGCAGGAGTTGTTCGGTCATCAGGGCGTAGGAGTCGGAGCCGTCGGCCTTCTGCGACTCGACCAGCAGCGGGGACATCCACATGGGGAAGAACAGCACCAGCGGCCAGACCAGCCAGAGGATCGCCGACAACCGGGCCGACCGCTCGGCCTCCTTGGCGTTCGGCGTGGCCATGTAGCGCTGGGCCTGGTTGAGCATGCCGCCGTTGTACTCGAAGAGCTTGATGAAGAGGAACGCCAGCAGGAAGACCGTGCCGTACGGGCCGACCAGCGGTTTCTCGTGGCCCTGGAGCTCGGGCGAGTCCCAGACGCCGAAGAAGCCGCCGTGGTCGTCGAGGCGTACGAACACCGCCACGAACATCGCGATGCCGGCCAGCAACTGGATGATGAACTGGCCGAGTTCGGTCAGTGCGTCCGCCCACAGGCCGCCGATCGTGCAGTAGATCGCGGTGATACCGCCGGTGATGAGGATGCCCTGGTTGAGGGAGATCCCCGTGAAGACGGACAGCAGCGTCGCGATCGCCGCCCACTTCGCGCCGACGTCCACGATCTTCAGCAGCATGCCGGACCAGGCCAGCGCCTGCTGGGTCTTCAGGTCGTAGCGGTTCTTCAGGTACTCCAGCGGGGAGGCCACATGGAGCCGCGAGCGCAGGCGGTTGATGCGCGGTGCGAACAGCTTCGAGCCGATGGCGATGCCGAGGGCGATGGGGAAGGACCAGGTGACGAAGGACGTGACGCCGTAGGTGTAGGCGATGCCCGCGTACCCGGTGAACATCACCGCGCTGTAGCCCGACATGTGGTGGGAGATGCCGGAGAGCCACCACGGCATCTTGCCGCCGGCGGTGAAGAAGTCGCTGACGTTGTCCACGCGTTTGTGCGACCAGACGCCGATCGCGACCATCACGGCGAAGTAGCCGATGAGCACGGCCCAGTCGAGACCGTTCATGAGTCCCCTTCCACGGGTGCGCCGCCAGGGTCAGGCATGTGAACTCTGGGTTCGGTGACGTACGCACGGCAAGGAAGAGGAAGGTCAAGAGAGCGTAAAAAAGTTCGGTGAGATGACTTATGTTTATGTACGTGAACCTATGACGCTTGGCTGGAAACAGCCCTCAGCGCATCAGTTCACCCGCGTTCACCAGTAGCGACTGGCCTGTGATCGCCCGCGCCCGGTCCGACACCAGGAACACCGTCGCGTCCGCCACGTCCGCGTCCGTCGCCAGCTCCGGCAGTGCCGTACGACCCGTCAGCCTGCCCAGCACCTCCGCCTCCGACACGCCCTCCTTGCCCGCGGTGAACCGTACGTACGCCTGCACCGGCGGGCCCCACATCCAGCCCGGCAGCACGGTGTTGACCCGGATCCGGTACGGCCCCAGCTCCCGCGCCAGCGAGTACATCGCGCTCGTCAGCGCCCCCTTCGACGCCGCGTACGCCGCCTGCCGCACCTGCGACGGAGCCGCCGCGGCCGACTGTGCCCCGATGAACACCACCGCGCCGCCACCCGTCTTCAGTGCCGGCAGGCACGCCCGGGTCATCCTCAGCGTGCCCAGCAGGTTCACGTCCAGCACCGCGCGCCAGGCCTCGAAGTCCGCGTCCTCCAGGCCGCCGAAGTGACCGTCCAGCGCGGCCACGTGCACCACCGCGTCGATCTGCCCGAACCGCTCCCGCGCCAGCCCCGCCAGCGCCTCGCACTGCCGCTCGTCGGCGATGTCGGTCGCCCGGTACGCCGTGCGTGACCCGTCCGGATCGAGCTCGGCGGCCGTCTTCGCCAGGTTCGCCTCCGTACGGGCCCCGAGCACGGCCCGGCCCCCGTCCCGTACGACGGCCGCCGCCACCTGCCGCCCCAGCCCGGCCCCGACCCCCGACACGACGACCGTCTTCCCCGCGAGCAGTGGCATTGGCAGGACCTCCCGGAAGCCGGAACCGTACGCCGGACCCTGGCGCTTTATCTGACGGAGCGTCAGAGTATGGGCCAGCCGCCTACGAAGGGGAAGGCATGAGCGATGACACCCGCAGCGAGCTGTACGCCGAACTGGCCGCCGTCGGCCCCTACGGCACCCACCCCGGCCACGCCCTGATCACCATGGTCGAACCGCACCCGGGCCACGAGTACGCCTACAACCGCTGGTACGAGGACGACCACTACTACGCCGGCGCGATGGCCATGCCCTGGATGTACGCCGGCCGCCGCTGGGTGGCGACCCGGGAACTGCAACTCCTGCGCTACCCCGAGAAGTCGGCGGTCGCCCAGCCCGTCACCACGGGCTGCTACCTCTCCACGTACTGGATCACCGCCGGCCGCTACGACGACCACATGCGCTGGACGGTCGCCATCAACAGGCGCCTCAACCGCGACGGCCGCGTCTACCACGACCGCACCCACGTCCTCACGGCGTTCCAGGACCACGAGGTGACGGTCTACCGGGACGGGGCGGCCGGACCGCGCGACGTCCACGCCCTCGACCACCCCTACGCCGGCCTGGTCCTCCAGGTCGTCGAGGCAGGCGCACCCGAGCAGCGCCCACAGATGCTGGAGTGGCTGCGCTCCCGCCACCTGCCCAAGCGGCTCGCGGGCTCCCCGGCGGCGATGGTGACCGTCTTCCGCCCGACCCCGCTGCCCGGCGACCGCATGACCTACGTCAAGCAGGTCGAGGGCGTCGACACCCGGCTGACCCTGCTGTGGTTCCTCCAGGCGGACCCGCGCGAGTGCTGGGAGACCTTCTTCACCGGCCTGGACACGGCGGTCGCCGAATCCGGGCTCGGCCGGGTGGAGCTGGTCGCGCCCTTCGTCCCGACGGTGCCGGGAACGGACCAGTACGTCGACCGGCTCCGCTGAGAGCCGATAGCCGATAGCCGAGCGCCGGCAGGGTCAGCGCAGTTCCTCCGGGCACGGCGTGCCCCGGGGCAGTTGGTAGGGCGCCGCCAGGTGGTAGGTGCCCGGCTTCGGCGCGACCAGCACCGTCCACCTGTCGCCGTTCTCGTCCTCCTCCGTCTCCGCCAGGCAGCCGTTGACGTTGACGTACGTCTTCGGCTCGCCCTCGGGACGGTCCTTGGACGCCTCCGTCTCCTGCGGCGGCTTCAGGCTCTTGCCCTCGGCGTCGACGATGCTCAGCCACGGCGAGTACGGGATACGGACCAGGATCCGGCCCGCCTTCCTCACCTGGAGGATCATCTCGCCCTGCTCGGCCCGGTCGACGACCGCGTTCGGCTCGGCCAGCGGGGTGGGGCCGGTCACCTTGAACAGCTGCCAGTTGGCGTCCCCCCAGACCTGGGTCAGATACGGCAGCCCGCGTTGCACCAGCGCCCGCTCCCGCTGCCCTCCGTCGCCGTCCGGCTCGTCCTTCGGCAGCACCACGTAGTGCACCGCCCAGCGCTTCAGCCACTCGTGGTAGTTCGCCGAGTTGAGCGTGTCGTCGTAGAAGAGGGGGTTGCGCTCCATGTCGGCCTGCCGGTTCCAGCCGCGGGCCAGGTTGACGTACGGGGCGAGGGCGGAGGCCTCGCGGTGGGAGCGGGCGGGGACGACCTCCACGCGGCCCTTCTCTGCGCCGACCTCCTGCAACTCGTTCACCAGCGGCGCCAGCTCGCGCGACCAGGACGCCGCCGGGGCCGTGTGCACGATGTCGTCGACCGTCTTGAAGCCGATCCACCCGGTGAAACCGACGAACGCGACGACGATCGCGTACCACTTGCGGCTGCGCGGCACCGCGAACGGCAGCGCGACGACCAGCACCACCCCGGCGAACAGCATCGCCAGCCGCGTGATGTTCGAACCGATCTGGGAGCTGATCAGCCACACCAGCACGACACCCAGCCCGTACACGGCGGCCGTCAGCCGGACCGTCTTCCAGTCCTTCGGCACGAGGGCGAAGGCGAGAACCGAGTACGTGAGCGGCAGGATCACCGAGGCGTACGTCATCGGCTGCGTCCCCGAGAACGGGAACAGCCACGCCGACACCGCCACCACCGCCGTCGGCGCCAGCCCCAGCGCCCACGCGCCCGGCCGCCGTTTCTGGAGGAACAGCGCCACCGCGACCAGGCCCACGAACAGACCCGCGACCGGCGAGGCCATGGTGGCCAGCGCGGCCAGCGGCGCCGCGGACAGGGCCTTCGCCCAGCGCTTGTAACGCCACCGGTAGGGCCAGCAGAACACGACGGCGACCGCGCCGAGCGCGAACATCATGCCCAGGCCGAATGTCACCCGCCCGGACACCGCGTTGCAGAACAGCCCGAACACGCCGGCCAGCGACGCCCACAGGGGGTTGCGGACGGACCGGCTGCGCAGGAGGAGCAGGGTCAGCAGCCCCGCCGAGACCGTCCCCGCGATCATCATCGTCGTCCGCACGCCGAGCACCGACATCAGATACGGCGACACCACGCTGTACGACACCGGGTGCATCCCGCCGTACCAGGCGAGGTTGTACGCCGAGTCCGGGTGCCGGCCGACGAACTCGGCCCAGGCGTCCTGCGCGGCCAGATCGCCGCCGCTGTTCGCGAACGTGAAGAACCAGACGACGTGGAGCACTCCGGCCAGGACCGTGATGGACAGGACGGGGTGGCGCAGCATGCGCTCACGCAGCGTCAGGAGGGCCGTCGGCAGCCGCGACTCAAGGGAGTCGGGGGAGTCAGCGGAGTCAGGGGAATCGGGGGAGCCGGCCGACTCGCGGGAGTCACGGGAGTCACGGGAGTCGCCCTCACGGGCGTTGCGGCCGCCGCCTTCCCCGGCTGCGGGCAGGCGTATTCGCGGGCCGGCTACCGGGCCCGGTTCGGCGTCGTCGGCGCGTGTCGGCTCCGCAGTGGCCACTCGAAGGCACTCCCCGTGTCCCGTCTTCTGTTCTCGTCCACTCTTCCCGGCCGTGCCCCGTTGGTCAGCGGTTCACGCCCGCGCCGCCGCGGACGGCGGTCTGCCCGGTTCGCGACGCTAGCACGCACCCCGCCGGACGGCGCCCGGACGGGCCGTTACCGGCGGGGTGCGGTCGTGCGGGCCGGCTCAGCCGATGCGCGTGAGCTTGTCCGCGAAGCCCGGCTCCACGAGGTCCTTCTGGAGGGCGACCGGGACCTTGACCGCTTCGGTGCTGCCGTCACCGACGGTGAGAGTGCCCACCTTCTTGCCGGCCTTCGCCGTGTGCGGCAGCTCGTCCGCGGCGAACGTCAGCTTGACGGACAGGCCCGCCCAGCCGACCGCCGTGACGTCCTCGGTGACGGCGACCGGCGTACGGCCGCCGAGACCGTCGTCCGCGTACCCGACGACCGTGCCCTTCTTCAGGATCGTCGCCGACTCCAGCGCGCCCTGCGCGGCCTTGATCAACTTGTCGCCCTCGTGCAGCGCGGCGCCCAGGATGGTGTTGTCCGGGCCGCCGGCGGGCTGACGCACGACGGCGCCGACGATCCGGCGGACCTCGCCGTTGACGTCCTTCCTCGCCGAGAAGACGAGGTTGCCGAGCGCCGAGGTGGTGGTGCCGGTCTTGATGCCGGTGACGTCGTTGTAGCCGACCAGGCGGTTCCAGTTGCCGTGCTTGGCGCCCTTGTAGTCGACGTACGACATCATCGCCGCGACCTCGCGGAACGCGGGCTGCTCCATGGCCGCCTTGGCGAGCTTCACCTGGTCCACGGCCGTGGACACGGTGGTGTTGTTCAGGCCCGACGGGTCGGTGTACGTCGTGTTCTTCATGCCGAGGTCCTTGGCGGCGTCGTTCATCTTCCGCACGAACGCCTTCTCGGAACCCGCGTCCCAGCGGGCGAGCAGCCGCGCCACGTTGTTCGCGGAAGCGATCAGGATGCTCTCCAGAGCCTCCCTCTGACTGATCTTGTCGCCCTTGGTGACGTCGACGGTGGACTCCTGGCCGGCGTCGGACTGGTCCTCGGCGGCCTGGTCGATCTCGATCTTCGGCCCGTCCTCACCGCTCTTGAGCGGGTGGTCGCGGAGGATCACATAGGCGGTCATGACCTTGGCGACGCTCGCGATCGGCACGGGCTTCTGCTCGCCGGACGACCCGAACGTACCGATGCCCTGCACGTCCAGCGCGGCCTGGCCCTCGGCCGGCCAGGGGATGTCGACCTTGCCGCCCTCGAAGGTGTAGCTGTCCTCGGCGGTGAGTTCCAGGGTGGGCGCCGGCAGCGGGCGCACGCTCTGTACGACCCCGAAGACGACCACCAGCAGCAGCACCAGCGGCGTCCAGATCTTCACCCGCCGCACGGCCGTCCGCAGCGGGGTGTCCGGCGGCGGCGGAGTGTTCGTCAGCTCGGCCAGCAGATCCAGCGGCGGCCGCGGCGGCAGGGGCTGCTGGGTGGTCCGCTCCGGGCCGACGGTGGGGCCGACGGTGGGGACGGGGGCGGTGGCGTCGGCGGGGGCGGGCGCAGCGGCCTGTCCGGCCGGGGCGGCCTCTCCGGCCTGTGTGCCGGACGCCGGCTTCCGCGTCGACGGGTCGTCCAGCGGCTTGAGCGCGACGAACTTGCTGGTCCGCTCGACGTCCTTCTCGGGCGCGGCCTCGGCGTCCTTGGCGGCACCGCCGAGCTTCAGCATGGTGGTCGGCTGGTCGACCGGGGGCCGTACGGCTTTGAAGACGGCGGTGGGCTGGTCGACGGGGGGTTCGGCGTCGCCCTTGCCGGTGCCGGTGTCCTCCGGCTCGGGGGCCTTGCCGCTGTCAGGGGTGTCCTTGGCTTCGGGCTCGGGGGAGTCGGCCTCGGCCGTCTCGGGCTTCTCCGGGGTGTCGTCGGTGTCGCCGGCGGTGGTGGTGTCCGCCGAGGCGGCCCCGGAAGCGCCGGTGGCGGAACGGTCCGCCTCAGCCTCGACGGCCTCCTCCTGCCCGCCCTGGGCACCGGCACCGGCCTCGGCAACCTCCTCCGAGTCCTCGGCCTTCGGCCGGTCCTGGGCGTCGGTGGCGGCGTCGTCCGTGCCTTCGGTCTTCGGGCGGTCCTGGGCGTCGGTGGCGGCGTCGTCCGTGCCTTCGGCGTCTTGGTCGTCCCGGGCGTCTACGTCGGCCTCAGCGGCCTTCTCAGGCTTCTGGCCGCCCGTATCGGCATCCCTGGCCTCTTCCGCCCTCTCAGCCGCCTTCTGGCCGTCCTCAGAGGCCTTGTCGGCGCTCTCGGCCCGCTCGCCTCGCCCCTCGGCCGCCGCAGGCTCCTCGTCCTGGTCGGCCGACGCGACCCACGCGGCCACGGCGTCCCGCAGCCGTCCGTCACTGGAGGCGGCGTCGCCCCCGCCCTCACGGGAGCCGGTTGACCCGCCGGATTCGGAGCCCTCGGCGGAGCCGGAAGCCTCACCGGCCTCGGAGCCCTCGGCGGAATCGGAACCCTCACCGAGGCCGGAAGCCTTGCCGCAGCCGGTTGACTCGCCGGGCTCGGAGGCCTCAGCGGAAGCCGAAGCCCCAGCCTGCCCCGAAGACCGGCCGGAGCCCCTCACGGGCTCCTCCACAGACTGCCGGGACGCGTCGGCCGCCGTGCCCTCGGCACCGGCGTCACTCTCGTCCTGCTCGGTCTCAGCCGCCGTGTCCGCGGCGCCCGCCTGGCCCTCGCCCCGCTCGGCGTCGGCCTCTCGCTCGGCGTCAGCTGCCGAACCGGCCTCGTCCGCGTCCCGCTCGGCGTCAGCCGCCGAGTCGGTCTCGCCCGCGCCTCGCTCGGCGTCGGCCGCCGTGCCCTCGGTGTCCGCGTCGCTGTCGTCCTGCTCGGCGTCAGCCGCCGTGTCCGTGGCGCCCGCCTGGCCCTCGCCCCGCTCGGCGTCGGCCTCTCGCTCGGCGTCAGCTGCCGAACCGGCCTCGTCCGCGTCCCGTTCGGCGTCAGCCGCCGAGTCGGTCTCGCCCGCGCCTCGCTCGGCGTCAGCTGCCGAACCGGCCTCGTCCGCGTCCCGTTCGGCGTCAGCTGCCGAACCCGCCTCGTCCGCGTCCCGTTCGGCGTCAGCCGCCTCGGCCGGCTTCTCCGCCGTCCGGGCGGACAGCACACGGGTCGCCGTATCGGCGCCGCCCCGCTTCGCGGACCTCTCCGTGTCCCGGGCCACCGCGAGGCGCGGGTCACGCTTGGGTGAGGCCTCGCTCCTGGCCTCGGGAACCGGACTCGCGCTCCCCGACGTCGGTTCTGCCGACGACTCGCGCTGCTTCGACCTGTCGGGGGACTCGCCCGCCACCGATGCCTCCTCCTCGCGCCGCGCTCCCCGCGTGCGCGTACCGAACCGTGAACCGCCGCCCGTGACACCGCTCCCCGGCGCTGTCCGAACCATGTACCAGTGTCCTGTGTGCGGACTAAACCCATCGGGTAGACGAGAACGACATACCTACTGGTTCCACTACGAACCGGTCACGCACCCTCGACAGACCAATGTGAGAGGGGTCACCCTGTCATTCATCCACGCGGGGAGGCATGGATGGGCAGGAGCCGCAGAACACTTCCGGAGGAGCTTCTGCTGCTGGCATTGGACCCGGCCACGGGTACCACTGCACAGCCGCAGTCGCTCGACCTCGGTCTGGCCGGTGCACAGCTAGTGGAGCTGGCACTGGCCGGACGGATAGCCCCAGACGGGGATCGTATCGCCGTGGTTGTACCACGGCCGACTGGAGATCCAACTCTGGACTGCGCGTTGGAGTTGCTGCGAAGGCGCGGCGCTCCCGTACGGGCGGTTCACTGGATCGGCGGGCCACGATTGGGGCTCCGCCAGACCTACCTCAGCCATCTGGAGCGGTGCGGCATGGTGCACGCCGTGGCGGGCCAGATGTGCGGAGTGCTGCCGACGACTCGCTACCAGGCGACGGACAACGACATCAGCCGGGAGATCAGGGCCCGGCTGGACTCGGCGATCCGCACCGGCGTACCGCCGGACCCGCGGACCGCCGCGCTCGCCGCCCTGGCACACGCGGTCGGCCTCGGCAAGCACCTGTATCCGGGCAACGAGGGGCGCTCCTCTCGGTCCCGGCTGCGGGACCTGATCAGGCACGACCCCATGGGCGGTCTCGTCGCGCACGCGGTGATGGACGTCCAGAACGGCGTGGCGGCCCAGCCGCGCCGCAGCCCGGCCCCGTCCGGCCGTCAGGCCGCCGGCGGAGCCAGGCCCGCACCGGAACCCGCCCGCGGTGTTCCGATGCAACCGCGCCACGGAACCATGGCGCGCGCCGTGGCCCACTGAGCCGCGCGGCGACACGAGCACGACGCCGCGCCCACGAACCCGGTCACGGGAGCCGCTGTCCGAGCGGGGCGGGGAGAGCACACACTCTCCCCGCCCCGCTCGGCGTGCCTGTCCGAACTGGCGTGTACCCGTCGCATATCCACCGTTTCCCAGCGGTAGGACGCACCTTGGTGGCAGTCTGCTCAACAGCAGATACGCAAAGTAGAGGCACGCAGCCGGAGGTGCACGTCCCGTGGCGTCCAATGTCAATCCCACCGTCAGGCGGCGCCGGCTGGGCCAGGAGCTGCGCCGGCTCCGTGAGCTCAAGGGCATGACGGCCGAAGAGGTCGCCGAGCGACTGCTGGTGTCCCAGTCGAAGATCAGCCGGCTGGAGAACGGCCGGCGCAGCATCAGCCAGCGCGACGTCCGGGACCTGTGCGGGGTCTACGAGGTCGAGGACCAGCGGATCGTCGACTCGCTCATGCAGATGGCCAAGGACTCCCGGCAGCAGGGCTGGTGGCACGCCTTCGGGGACATCCCGTACAGCGTCTACATCGGCCTGGAGACGGACGCCGAGTCGCTCAGGGTCTACGAACCCCAGATCATCACCGGCCTGTTGCAGACGCGTGCGTACGCCGAGGCCATCATCCGGGGCGGCTCGCCCGAGGCGTCCGAGGCGGACAACGACAAGCGGGTCGAGGTCCGGCTGCGCCGGCAGGGCCGTATCACCGCGGAGACGGACCCGCTGCGGCTGTGGGTGGTCCTGGACGAGGCGTCCCTGCACCGGGTCGTCGGGAGCCGGCAGGTGATGCGCGAGCAGCTGGAGCACCTCATCGAGATGTCGCAGCTGCCCCACATCACCGTGCAGGTGCTGCCGTTCGAGGTCGGCGCGCACGCCGGCATCAACGGCCAGTACTCGATCCTGGAGTTCGCCGACGCGGCCGACTCCAGCGTGGTGTACATCGAGGGCGTGACCAGCGACCTCTACCTGGAGAAGCCGCTCGACGTGCAGAAGTACACGGTGATGTACGAGCACCTGCGCGCCCAGTCGCTGAACGTGGACCAGTCGCGGCAGCTCATCGAGCGCCTCGCGAAGGACTACGCACGCTGACCGGCCGTGGCTCAGGACCTTCAGTCCGGCAAAGCGCGGGATGTTACACCTCTGACACGCCTGACTGGAAGTCTCCCCTGGAATATGCCATCCGGTCGAGTGAATGGCTGCTCCGAACGAGGATGTTGGCGAGTAGCGTCGATCACGCCAACCACCAGCACGGTTGGCGTAAAGGCAACTGCTACGGAGCGAACATGGCAATTCGTCTGGGCGCCACGGAAACGTGGACGACGTCCTCCTACACCAACAACAACGGCGCCTGTGTGATGGTCAGGTCGACCGTCGAAGAGGCTCTGGAACTCGGGGACACCAAGGTCCCCGAGGGTCCCAAGCTGGCGTTTCCCGCCGACGCGTGGAACGTCTTCGTGGCCTCGGTCAAGGCCTGAGCCACCGCTCGACAACAGCACAAGCACCACCGACAGAGCCCTCTCGACCAGCCTCGCCGTCCTTGCCGAGAGGGCTCCGCTTGTGCCCGCGGGCCCTGAGGGCGATCAGCTCACCGGGAACGCCACATCACACACCGGGTCGTCGGCTCCCGCCGCCTCCCAGTCCGCGAAGTACAGCTCCCGGCACGGACCGGCCGGGGCCAGTCCCTCCGCCGCCATCCACTCCTCCACCGCCTCGAACGCGGCCAGGATCTGCGGGTGCGCCACCTGCGCCTTGGTGATCCGGGTGTACGCCAGCCGCCGGGCCGGCTCCACGCGTACGGTCGTCTCCCACGCCCGCCCTCCCCCAAGCTCTCGGCTCCGCTCGACCAGGGGGGACCCCCATCGCTCCGCCCAGGCCCGTGCCGCCGCCTCGTCGGCGACCGGCACGCACGCCTCCGCGGGCCCGTCGCTCTCCATCGACACCTCGGCGTGATAGGCGACGAACGGCACTCCGGTCACGCCCCCGCACTCCCGGGCCGCCTCCTCCAGCCGGCCCAGCGCCGCCCCGATCCACGTCGGCAGATCGTCCGCCAGCGTGTGCCGCTTCTCGGTGATCACCACCTGCTCGGGCACGTCCACCGCCTCGACCGCGAACTTCCGGTACATCTCGGAGCTCCTCCCCGACAGTCGTCCACGGAGGTACTCGGCGAGTGTCCGCTGCCCCACCACCCGCGCCTCGACGTCCGCCCAGTACGTGCCGAGCAGCTCCGCCGCCGTCGGCCCGTCGCCCGCCGCGACCACCTCGGCGATCCGGGCGAGCGGCATGTCCAGCTGCCGCAGCATGGCCACGAGCCGGGCCCGTTCGACCTGGCCGGCGCGGTAGTAGCGGTAGCCGGTGGCCTCGTCGACGTGAGCCGGGGACAGCAGCCCCAGCCGGTCGTACAGTCGCAGGGCCTTGGCCGACAGCCGGGCGCGCGCGGCGAACGCCCCGATGGTGAGCAGGTCACGGTCCGGTACGTCCACCACGGCATCCTCCGTCATCGGGCGGCTCTTCCGCCCGAGGACACTCGGCCCTGCCCCAGGGGCAAGGTCAACCGGGCGGGTGTCAGGCCAGCTGCGCCTCGATGGCCGCCACGAGCTCCTCCGACTCCGGCTCGGTCTGCGGGGAGAAGCGGGCGACGACCCGGCCGTCCCGGCCGACGAGGAACTTCTCGAAGTTCCAGCGGACGTCCCCGCTGTGCCCCTCGGCGTCGGCGAAGCCCGTCAGGCGGTCGTACAGCGGGTGCCGGTTCTCGCCGTTGACCTCGACCTTCTCGGTCATCGGGAAGGTCACGCCGTAGGTCGCCGAGCAGAACTCGGCGATCTCCTCGGAGCTGCCGGGCTCCTGCCCGAGGAACTGGTTGCAGGGCACGCCGAGGACGGTGAAGCCGCGCTCGGCGTACCGCTCGTGGAGCTTCTCCAGCCCGTTGTACTGCGGGGTCAAGCCGCACTTGGAGGCCACGTTCACCACGAGCACCGCCTTGCCCGCGTACTGGGACAGGTCGGCGGAACCGCCCTGGAGGGCACCGATCTCGACGTCGAGGGGAGAGGAACCGTTGTGAGTCGTCATGAGCGGATGCTAGTGCCCCGGCAGGCAACGTTCGCCCGTCAAGGAGCGGCGTCCGGTGCGTGCTCTGGGGGTACCCCCTGCTCGAAGAGCTTGGGGGAGTGCCGGCCGGACGCCCTCGTACTGGATGTACCCAGGCTTTCGGCCGGTGCGGCGAGAGGGCGTGCCGGGCGTCGCGACGGGGCGAACGTTGCCTGCCGGGGCACTAGCTCGCGCGGGTGCCGGGCAGACCGGTTCCGGCCTCCACCAGGACCTGCCCCGCCGCGGTGCGCGAGTACAGCACCGACCGGCCGGCCCGCCGCCGCTCGACCAGCCCGGCGTCCAGCAGCACCCTCAGATGCCGGCCGACCGAGCCGAGCCCCTGCCCGGTCACGGCGACCAACTGACTGGTGCTCAGCGGGGAGTCGAGAAGGACGAGCACACACGCCCGTGCGGCCCCGAGCAGTGCGCCGAGGCTCGCGGGTACGGCCCGGCCGCCGGCGTCGGCGAGCACGCCCGCGCACGCGTAGATCACCGCGTACCGGTCGGGCTCCTCCCAGGACACCCAGCCGGTCTTCGGGGTGACCGGCACGAACAGGAGCTCGGCGCCGGAGATCTCGCGGGGCGGGTACTCGTGCAGATTCACCTGGAGCCGGTTGTCACCCAGCCACCGGGTCCGGCCCGGTCGCAGCGCGTCCAGCACCGCTGCCCAGCCGCCCCGGCCCACCTGCGCGGTACGGGCGACCACGTCCGCCTCCAGCACCCGCCGGCGCCGGTCCCAGTCCGGCCGTACGGTCTCGGTCCAGACGTACGTCAGCAGGCCGGCCGCGCGCTCGGGGAGGTCGTCCCGGTCCAGGGCGGCGGGAAGGGGGTCCCCCCTGGTCGAGCGGAGCCGAGAACTCGGGGGAGGGCCGGCGAGGGAGATCCGCAGATGGGCGCGGGCCTCGTCGGGGCGGGCCGCCCGCACCCGTGCCACCTCTTCCTCGAAGGTCTCCCGGTCTCTCGGGGTGGGCGTGAGGAAGTCGGCGATCCAGGACCGGCCCAGCCCGGCGCGGACGAGCAGCGCGGTCACGGGGTCGGCGGTCAGCCGGGCCCGGTAGCCGGGCAGGTGGTCGCGCAGCCAGGCCCGTTCGCCCGGGTGTGCGGGTGTGCCCCGGTGCAGCAACTGGAGGCAGGCGAAGGTCTCGGCGAGCGGGGAGAGCACGAACCGGCTCCCGGCCAGGGTGTCGGCGTTGATCTGCCACCAGCCCATGCGCACCCCCCGACGTTTCGCACCTGCGCGAAACAATAACCACACGATCCGGGTCGCCGGAGACTCCCCGCATGCGCAGTTACCGCGAACTGTTCCGCACTCCCGAGTTCACCCCGTTCTTCCTGGCCGCGTCGGCGCAGACGGTCGCCCAGACGACGGGCGGACTGGCGCTGGGCACCCTGGTGTACCGGGCGACCGAGTCGCCGCTGCTCTCTGCGCTGAGCATGTCCGGCTCGTCACTGGTGCAGATGGCGGGCGCGATGTTCCTGCTCTCGGCGGCCGACCGGCTGCCCCCGCGCGCGGCCCTGACGGCCCTGCCCCTGCTCTTCGCGGCGGGCACGGCGGCCCTGGCCCTGCCCGGACTGCCGATCTGGGTCCTCTTCGTGATCGTCCTGGTCATGGGGCTGGCGAAGTCGGTGGGCGGGGGAGTGCGCTGGGGCCTGCTGAACGAGATCCTCTCCAAGGACGGCTACCTGCTGGGCCGTTCGGTCTTCAACATGATGAGCGGCCTCATGCAGGTCGCCGGATACGCGACCGGCGGCGCCCTCGTGGCCCTGCTGTCCCCACGGATCTCCCTGCTGGTGGCCGCCGTCCTCTACCTGCTGTCGGCCTCGGTCGTCCGCCTCGGCCTGACCGGCCGCCCACCCCGTACGTCGGGCCGCCCCTCGGTGTCGGCGACCTGGCGCGCCAACGCGCTGCTCTGGTCGTCCGCACCCCGCCGCCAGGTCTATCTGGCCCTCTGGATCCCCAACGGCCTGGTCGTGGGCTGCGAATCCCTCTACGTCTCCTACGCCCCGGACTCCGCCGGCACCCTGTTCGCCTTCGCCGCGTTGGGCATGCTGGCCGGGGACGTGCTGGTGGGCCGCCTGGTCCCACCGCGGCTGCGCCCCCGGCTGGGCTTCCCGCTCCTGCTGCTCCTGGCCGTCCCGTACGTGCCCTTCCTCCTGCACCCGCCCCTTCCGCTCGCGGTGGCCGCGGTCACGCTGGCCTCGGTCGGCTTCGGCGCGAGCCTCGTCCAGCAGGAGCGCCTGGTGGCTTTGACGCCCGACGCCCTCACGGGCCACGCCCTGGGACTGCACTCGGCCGGCATGCTCACGATGCAGGGCGTGGCCGCGGCACTCGCGGGCTCGGTGGCCCAACTGACGTCCCCGGCAGGGGCGATGACGGCCATGGCGACGCTGTCGGCCGGGGTGACGCTGGCGTTGATGACGGTGGGGAGGCGGGAGCAGCGGGCGACGGCACCGGTGCCAGGACGGTGAGCTTCTGAGGGAAGGCCTGGAAGGCCTGGAAGGTTTGGAAGGTCCGCCTAGTCGGCGGCGAACACCTGCTCGGCCTCCACGAACACCTCGGGAACGCCGTTGTCGGCCACGACCCGCGACAGCAGTACGGCCAGCCGCTCCCGTTCGGCGCCGTTGAGCCCGGACGGCAGGGCCTCCATCCGGCGGCAGGTCTCGGCGTAGAACTTCTCGGCGAGCGCGGCGCCTTCCTCCGTAAGCCCCACCCGCACGGCCCGGCCGTCGCGTGGGTCGGCCTCCCGCCGCACCAGTCCGCGCCGCACCGTCCGGTCCACCAGGCCGGTCAGGCTCGACTTCGCCAGCCCGAGCATGTCCCCGAGCTCGCCCATCCCGTAGGGCTGCGGCATCAGTACGCACAGCAGCTGCCCCTGCTGCGGCGTCAGCCCGTACGCGCGGCTGGCCTCCGCGTACACACCGTCCACCAGGAACGCCGCCCGCACGAGCGCGGCGACCACCCCCGCCTGCCCGGTTGCCCCTTTCCGCATCCGGTCAGGGTACCGACCGGTCATTCCCCCGTACGGGTCACTCCTCATCCGGGGCGCTCTCGTCCGGGGCCCCGCCCTCGATGAGCCGCTCCGCGATGTCGTCGGCCCACTCCTGCGCCCAGCGGCGGAGTCCGGCGACGCCCGGGGTGTCGAGGCCGTGGGCGGTGAACGCGCTGTCGTCGAGCCAGTCCGTGCCGGTCAGCCGGGCCTGGAGGTCGGTGAGGTCGAAGGGTTCGGAGGCGTGGCGGCGGCCGAGCTCCTCCAGTTCGGGGTGGCTCCAGCGGGCCGAGGCGGCGTATACGTCGACCAGGTCACGGGGGAGGCCACGGTCGGCCAGGTCCCGCACGCGGGTGCCGACGAGGTCGTCGAGGGAGAGGGCCGGCCCGAGCCCGGTCACCACGGGCGGGCGCCACAGCACCTCCTTGTGGAGGCCGACCTCGTACTCCGCACCGGTCGCCGCGTCGGTGACGAGGAACTGGGCGGACAGCGGATCGCTCTCCAGAGTCCGCACGAGCCAGCCGCGCGCCACGAGCCCCGTCCGGACGGTGTCGGCGATGCCGTCCATCCCGGCGGGGTGCTCGGTGGCGACGTCCACGTCCGGTCCGGCCCGCTGCACCAGCCCGTGGGCCAGCACCGCGTACCCGCCCGCGAGGACGAGGGCGTACGCCTCACCCACCGCGAGCAGGTCACCGATGAGCCGCCGGACCGGCTCGGGGGCGGGGGCTGGTGCGGCCATGTCCTGATTATCGCGTGGGGGCTTCCCGGGGGCGCGGGCTGCATCGATATGCGGCTCCGCCGCGTGGGCGCGACCAGCCACGACGGCGCCGCGCGGAAAATGATGCGGATCCTCCTACGGCTTGCGTCCCACGCCGCAGTACGCGTCCACACCGGCGGCGTCCTCACCGACCGCTCCCTCGGAAGGCTCCGGCCGCCACTCGGGCACCCGTACGACTCCTGGCTCCACCAATTCCAGCCCGTCGAAGAACCCGGCGATCTCGGCAACCTCACGTACGTGATACGGCACCGCCCCACTCTCGTTGTAGGCCTCCGACGCGGCGATCATGCCCTCACTCGTCGCGGTGCTGTCGCTGATCACCAGATGGCTGCCGGCCGGCAACCCCGCCATCAGCCGCCGCACCAGCTCACGCGCCCGCTCGTAGTCGGCGACGTGCCCC
>NZ_DF968484.1:0-4307 GCF_001270025.1 Streptomyces azureus
ACCTAAGGGAACCCGGGGTCTGTACAGCCGCTACGCGCGTAGATATGCTCGTCTGGTGACCATGCCCAGTTCTGCACTCACCGCAGCTCACCCCCTCAAGGACGTCACCGCGTCCGACAGCGCGCTGCGCCGCTTCCTCCACGGGCTCCCCGGTGTCGACGCGGTCGGCCTGGAGGGGCGTGCGGCCTCCCTCGGCACCCGTTCGATCAAGACGACCGCGAAGGCGTACGCCATCGACCTCGCCATCTCGATGGTCGACCTGACGACGCTGGAAGGCGCGGACACCCCGGGCAAGGTCCGGGCTCTCGGCGCGAAGGCGGTCCAGCCCGACCCGACCGACCGTACGACGCCCACCACGGCCGCGGTCTGCGTCTACCCCGACATGGTGGCCGTGGCCAAGGAGGCCGTCGCCGGCTCCGGCGTGAAGGTCGCCTCCGTCGCCACGGCCTTCCCGGCCGGCCGCGCCCCGCTCACCGTCAAGCTGGCCGACGTGCGCGAGGCCGTCGCCGCGGGCGCCGACGAGATCGACATGGTCATCGACCGCGGGGCGTTCCTCTCGGGCCGATACTTGAAGGTGTACGACGAGATCATCGCCGTGAAGGAGGCCTGCGGCACGTCCGCGCGCCTGAAGGTCATCTTCGAGACCGGCGAGCTGTCGACGTACGACAACATCCGCCGTGCGAGCTGGCTCGGGATGCTGGCGGGCGCGGACTTCATCAAGACGTCCACCGGCAAGGTCGCCGTCAACGCGACCCCGGCGAACACGCTCCTCATGCTGGAGGCGGTACGTGACTTCCGGGCACAGACCGGCATCCAGGTCGGCGTGAAGCCGGCCGGCGGCATCCGTACCACCAAGGACGCCATCAAGTTCCTCGTGCTGGTCAACGAGACCGCCGGCGAGGACTGGCTGGACAACCACTGGTTCCGCTTCGGCGCCTCCTCGCTGCTGAACGACCTGCTGATGCAGCGCCAGAAGCTGGCCACCGGCCGCTACTCCGGCCCCGACTACGTGACGGTGGACTGATCACCATGGCATCGGTATTCGAATACGCCCCGGCGCCCGAGTCGCGCTCGATCGTCGACATCGCGCCCTCGTACGGCCTGTTCATCGACGGCGAGTTCGTGGAGGCGGCCGACGGCAAGGTCTTCAAGACGGTCTCGCCGAGCACCGAGGAGGTCCTCTCCGAGGTCGCCCAGGCCGGCGAGGCGGACGTGGACCGCGCGGTGCAGGCCGCCCGCAAGGCCTTCGAGAAGTGGTCGGCGCTGCCCGGTTCGGAGCGCGCCAAGTACCTGTTCCGCATCGCGCGGATCATCCAGGAGCGCAGCCGGGAGCTGGCCGTCCTGGAGACGCTGGACAACGGCAAGCCCATCAAGGAGACGAGGGACGCCGACCTCCCGCTCGTCGCCGCGCACTTCTTCTACTACGCGGGCTGGGCCGACAAGCTCGACCACGCCGGCTTCGGCGCGAACCCGCGGCCGCTGGGCGTGGCGGGCCAGGTCATCCCCTGGAACTTCCCGCTGCTCATGCTGGCGTGGAAGATCGCCCCGGCGCTCGCGACCGGCAACACGGTCGTCCTGAAGCCGGCCGAGACCACCCCGCTCTCGGCGCTGTTCTTCGCGGACATCTGCCGCCAGGCGGGCCTGCCGAAGGGCGTCGTCAACATCCTCCCCGGCTACGGCGGCGCGGGCGCGGCGCTGGTGGCCCACCCGGACGTGGACAAGGTCGCCTTCACCGGCTCCACGGCCGTCGGCAAGGAGATCGCCCGCACGGTCGCCGGCACCCGCAAGAAGGTCACGCTCGAACTGGGCGGCAAGGGCGCCAACATCGTTTTCGACGACGCCCCGATCGACCAGGCCGTCGAGGGCATCGTGAACGGCATCTTCTTCAACCAGGGCCAGGTCTGCTGCGCGGGCAGCCGCCTGCTGGTCCAGGAGTCGATCCACGACGAGCTCCTCGACTCCCTCAAGCGCCGCCTGTCGACCCTCCGCCTGGGCGACCCGCTGGACAAGAACACCGACATCGGCGCGATCAACTCCGAGGAGCAGCTCACGCGCATCACCTCGCTCGTCGAGCAGGGCGAGGCGGAGGGCGCCGAGCGCTGGTCACCGGCCTGCGAACTGCCGGAGAGCGGCTACTGGTTCGCCCCGACGCTCTTCACGAACGTCACCCAGGCGCACACCGTCGCCCGCGACGAGATCTTCGGCCCGGTGCTGTCGGTGCTGACCTTCCGCACCCCGGACGAGGCGGTCGCCAAGGCCAACAACACGCCGTACGGCCTCTCCGCCGGCATCTGGACGGAGAAGGGCTCCCGCATCCTGGCGGTCGCGAACAAGCTCCGCGCGGGCGTCGTCTGGTCCAACACGTTCAACAAGTTCGACCCGACGTCGCCGTTCGGCGGCTACAAGGAGTCGGGCTTCGGCCGCGAGGGCGGCCGCCACGGCCTGGAGGCGTACCTCGATGTCTGATCGGCTCACCGTTCTGAAAACCTACAAGCTGTACGTCGGCGGGAAGTTCCCGCGTTCCGAGAGCGGCCGGGTGTACGACGTGACGGACTCAAAGGGCAAGTGGCTGGCGAACGCGCCCCTGTCCTCCCGCAAGGACGCCCGTGACGCGGTAGTGGCCGCCCGCAAGGCGTTCGGCGGCTGGTCCGGGGCGACGGCGTACAACCGCGGCCAGGTCCTCTACCGCGTCGCGGAGATGCTGGAGGGCCGCCGCGACCAGTTCACGCGCGAGGTGGCCGACGCCGAGGGGCTGTCGAAGTCCAAGGCGGCGGCGGTCGTGGAAGCCACGATCGACCGCTGGGTCTGGTACGCGGGCTGGACCGACAAGATCGCCCAGGTGGTCGGCGGCGGCAACCCGGTCGCGGGCCCGTTCTTCAACCTGTCCTCCCCCGAGCCGACGGGCGTGGTCGCGGTCCTGGCGCCCCAGGAGTCGTCCTTCCTGGGCCTGGTGTCGGTGCTCGCCCCGGTGATCGCCACCGGCAACACGGCGGTCGTGGTGGCCAGCGAGAAGTCCCCGCTCCCCGCCCTGTCCCTCGCCGAGGTGCTGGCCACCTCGGACGTCCCCGGCGGCGTGGTCAACGTCCTGTCGGGCCGCACGGCGGAGATCGCGGCCCCGCTGGCAGCCCACCAGGACGTCAACGCGATCGACCTCGCGGGCGCCGACGAGACCCTGGCGAAGGAACTGGAGATCGCCGCGGCCGACAACCTCAAGCGCGTTCTCCGTCCACAGCCTGTGGATTACGCGGAGACTCCCGGCATCGACCGCATGACGGCGTTCCTGGAGACGAAAACGGTCTGGCACCCCACGGGGTCACTGGGCGCGTCCGGCTCCTCGTACTAGGCGCCCTAGGCGCCCCTCACAGCGGAAGCCCCGCCCCTCCCCCGTCCGGGAGGGCCGGGGCTTCTCTCGTGCGCGCACGCCTCCCGGTCAGATGCCGAGCCTCTGTGCGATGCCGTCGAGCACGCAGTCGAGGCCGAACACCAACTCCCGGGCCGGTCGTCCTTGGGGTCGCGCTGAGGGCGTACTGCTCGAATGCCGGGTATCGCCCCGCGCCCATCAGGTAGCGCATCTGCGGGGCGAGCGCCTGACGCGTCTCGTCGCCGCTGGTCCATCGCCGTCCCCGTCGGCTCGACCCGTGAAGGACGTTTCGCGCCCGTGGTGACGAAGCGACTGACCAACCTCGGCCAGCGCGACGATCTGCGCGCCGACGTCGTGGACCTCGCGGAGACACCTCTCCCGACGGCGTTCCCGGCATTCGGCCAGCAGCCGCCACGCGGCACCGAGGAGCGGTTGGTCCTCGTGTCACCGCGGCTCGCATGCGAGCCATCGCCGCCACCTTCCGATGCACTGGGTAATCGATTCGACACAAAGGGTGGTGGTTGAGATGTGACGCGCGCATCACAAGCGGCCCGCGGGGTCGTACGGCCCCCGCCGGATGCCTCACACTGGTGTCCCGTGAGTTCCCCTCTGCCCCTACCGACGCGAGTCGTGCTGCTCTGCGGCCCATCCGGCTCCGGCAAGTCCCTCCTCGCGGCCCGCTCCGGCCTCCCGGTGCTGCGGCTCGACGACTTCTACAAGGAGGGCGACGACCCGACGCTTCCGCTGGTGGCGGGGAGTTCGGACATCGACTGGGACCATCCGCAGTCGTGGGACGCCGACACGGCCGTCGCCGCGATCACCCGGCTGTGCCGCACGGGCCGTACGGACGTCCCCCTCTACGACATCGCGCTGAGCGCCCGCACCGGCACGGAGACCGTGGACATCGGGCGTACCTCGCTGTTCATCGCGGAGGGCATCTTCGCCG
>NZ_DF968485.1:0-49875 GCF_001270025.1 Streptomyces azureus
GACGGCCCGGCCGACCACGATGTCGTCGTAGCCGTCCCGGTCGACGTCCCCGATGTCGAGGTTCTCGCCGCCCTGGAGCCGGTAGCCGTCGCTGCCCTGCACGGTGGTGTACGGCTTGAGTCCCTGCTTGGTGCCCAGCCAGTACACGACCCGGCGGGCGTCGAACTCGTCGCCGTCGTTCTGGGTGGCGGCCACGTCCGTGACACCGTCGCCGTTGACGTCGCCGGTGGCCAGGTCGAGGTAGCGGGTGTCGAACTCGTCCGTCACGAGCTGCTCGCCGTGGGCCGTGGAGCCGTCCCGGGCGAACGGGCCTTTCAGCACACGCAGGTTGAACTGGTTCTCCACGGTCACCAGGTCCTCGGCGCCGTCACCGTCGATGTCCCCGACGGTCAGGCGCCCCTGGCGGCCGAGCCAGTCGTAGGTCTTCCCGGTGGCCAGGACGGCCCCGCCGGCCAGGCCCTTCGCACCGCCCCACAGGACCTCGACCAGCCCGGACTCCTCACCGCCGTCGGCCGTGCCCTCGCTTCCCACGCCGACCACCAGGTCCGCGTACCCGTCGCGGTCGAGGTCGGCGGTGGTGAGCGCGCTGCCGAACGCGTCGTCTATCTCAGGGCTGCCGGGCACGCCGGCCGTGCTCTGGCTGAACACCTGCCGCTTGGTCGCGTCCAGCCCGTTCTTCGTGCCGTAGACCACGGCGACGTATCCGGCGCCCTTCTTGCCGCCGACGGTCGCGGTCGGGGCGGCCACGGCGAGGTCGGCGTAGCCGTCGCCGTTGAAATCGTCGTGGAGCTTCGCCGCGCCGGCCGGGGTCGTGGGGGCCGCGTCGGCGGCCTGTGCGGCCACCGGGGCGGTGACGGCCGCGACGACCGCGACGGCCGCCGCCACTCCTGCTCCTCGGCCGATCCTGCGCTTGCTCATGGACTGGGGCACGTGAACTCCGGTGATCCGCTGGCCAGTTGGGGCACGGCGAGGAGCAAGATCCTCATCCGCGCTGCCCAGTACGACTCACCGAAGAACGGCTTGGTTGCCTTGAAGTCCGTTGCGAATTTACTTCTCGTTAACTCAGGACACTCAGAACGGCTCGAAGTCGTCGAACTCCTGCTGCGCCTCGTCCCGCTCGGCCTGCCGGTCCCTGCGGCGCTGCGCGGCCGGTCGCGCCTCCTCCAACCGGTGGTCCTCACCGCGTCGGCCGAGCATTTCGGCCCCGGCCATCACGGACGGCTCCCAGTCGAAGACGACCGCGTTCTCCTCGGGACCGATGGCGACACCGTCGCCGCCCCGGGCGCCCGCCTTCATCAGCTCCTCTTCGACCCCGAGCCGGTTGAGCCGGTCCGCCAGGTAGCCGACCGCCTCGTCGTTGGTGAAGTCGGTCTGCCGCACCCAGCGCTCGGGCTTCTCCCCGCGTACCCGGAACAGCCCGTCCGCCTCGCGCGTCACCGTGAAGCCGGTGTCGTCCACGGCCTTGGGCCGGATCACGATCCGCGTGGCCTCTTCCTTCGGCTTCGCAGCCCTCGCCTGCGCCACGAGATCCCCGAGCGCGAACGACAGCTCCTTCAGCCCCATGTGCGCCACGGCGGACACCTCGAACACGCGGTACCCGCGCGCCTCCAGGTCGGGCCGCACCAACTCGGCCAGCTCCTTGCCGTCCGGTACGTCGATCTTGTTCAGGACGACGATCCTCGGACGGTTGTCCAGCCCGCCGTACTGCCGCAGCTCCTGCTCGATGAGGTCGAGGTCGGAGGCCGGGTCGCGGTCCGACTCCAGCGTGGCGGTGTCCAGGACGTGCACGAGCACACTGCACCGCTCCACGTGCCGCAGGAACTCCAGGCCCAGGCCCTTGCCCTGGCTGGCTCCCGGGATCAGCCCGGGCACGTCGGCGATCGTGTACACCGCCGAGCCGGCCGTGACGACACCGAGGTTCGGCACGAGCGTGGTGAACGGGTAGTCGGCGATCTTCGGCTTGGCGGCGCTCAGCACCGAGATCAACGACGACTTGCCGGCGCTCGGATACCCGACGAGCGCCACGTCGGCGACCGTCTTCAGCTCCAGGACGACTTCCCGCACGTCGCCCGGCTCACCGAGCAGCGCGAACCCGGGCGCCTTGCGCCGCGCGGACGCCAGCGCCGCGTTGCCGAGCCCGCCCCGGCCGCCCTGCGCGGCGACGTACGACGTGCCGTGCCCGACCAGGTCGGCGAGGACGTTGCCCGCCTTGTCGAGCACCACCGTGCCGTCCGGCACCGGCAGGACGAGGTCCTGCCCGTCCTTGCCGGAGCGGTTGCCGCCCTCGCCGGGCTTGCCGTTGGTGGCCTTGCGGTGCGGGGAGTGGTGGTAGTCGAGGAGCGTGGTCACGGACTGGTCGACGGTGAGGATCACGTCTCCGCCGCGCCCGCCGTTGCCGCCGTCGGGCCCGCCCAGCGGCTTGAACTTCTCACGGTGGACGGAGGCACAGCCGTGACCTCCGTTACCCGCGGCGACATGGAGCTCGACGCGGTCCACGAAGGTGGTCATGGTGGGTGCCTCCAGTGATGTACGGCCGTTGCGTACGGGTTGTACGGGGTTGTTCTCTGCGTAACACGCGAAAGGCGGACCCGCTTCCCGTGAGGGAAGTGAGGTCCGCCTCGCGAAAGCTTCCGGTCAGGCGACCGGAACGATGTTCACGACCTTGCGGCCACGGTGGGTGCCGAACTGCACCGAACCGGGCTGGAGGGCGAACAGCGTGTCGTCGCCGCCACGGCCGACACCGGCGCCGGGGTGGAAGTGGGTGCCGCGCTGACGGACCAGGATCTCGCCCGCGTTGACGACCTGACCGCCGAAGCGCTTCACGCCGAGGCGCTGAGCGTTGGAGTCACGACCGTTACGGGTGGACGATGCGCCCTTCTTGTGTGCCATCTCTCCTCAGTCCCTTACTTCGCAGCCGCGGGGATCTCAGTGACCTTGATCGCCGTGTACTGCTGGCGGTGGCCCTGACGACGGCGGTAACCGGTCTTGTTCTTGTAGCGCAGAATGTCGATCTTCTGGCCCTTGTGGTGGTCCACGACCTCGGCCTGGACCTTGATGCCGGCCAGGACCCACGGGTCGCTGGTCACGGCGTCGCCGTCGACAACGAGCAGGGTCGAGAGCTCGACCGTGTCGCCAACCTTGGCAGTGGAAATCTTGTCAACCTCAACGATGTCGCCGACAGCAACCTTGTGCTGGCGACCACCGCTGCGCACGATGGCGTACACGCGGACTCACTCTCTCGCTCGGGGAAACGGCACCCCCGCAGGCCAGCCGCCCGACACAACAAGCGGCCTCTCCTGAGCGCCCGGCGCCCGGAGGATGAGGTTTACGGGGATGTGACGCGTCATTCGACACGCCGACGGTCAAGGTTACGGGGCTGCGGCCGAAGGGGTCAAACCGAGCCGGGTCCGCCCCCTGTGCGACCGGTCACGCCGGTCGCGTCCGCCGGGGCGTACGCGCGGTTCGCGCACGCCCCGGCGGGCGTCGTTCCCGGTCAGTCCTCGTCGGTGGAGGCCGAGACGGAGGAGCGGGACTGCTCCGCCGCGACGGTCTTCTTCGACGTGGTCTTCTTGGCGGCGGTCTTGGTGGTCTTCGCCGCCTTCTTCGCCGTCGTCTTCTTCGCCGCGGTCTTCTTGGTGGCGGCCTTCTTCACCGTGGCCTTCTTGGCCGTCTTGCGGGCCGTCTTCTTGGCCGGGACCGACTCCTCGGCGGCCTCCTCCGTGACGGCGTCTTCGGACGCGGCAGCCTCGGGGGCCTCCTCGGGCGCGGCCGACGGGACGACCACGACGGCCGCCTCCTCGGACGCGGTGGACACGGTGGGCTTGCGCACCGCGCGGCGCCGCGGACGGGCCGGGGCGACGCTCTCGGCGGGTGCCTCAACGGCCGCCTCGGCAGTCGCCGCGGGCTGTTCGGCCAGCTCGGGCGTCTCCGTGGCCTCGGACGCGGCGGGCGCGGCCTCGGAAACCGTCACCACGGCTGCCTCCGCTCCCGCCGGAGAACCGGCCGGCGCGGACACCTTGCGCGTCGCCCGCCGACGGCCACGGCCCTTGGGCGCGGCCTCCTCGGCAGCCGGGGCCTCGACGACCGGGTCCTCGACGGCCATCGGCTCGGCGTGCGCCTCGGCGGCCGGCTCCGGCTGCACCGGACGGGCGACCTCCTCGGCGGCGGTCACGTCCTGAGCCGTCGGCACCTCGGGCTCGGCCTGCTCGGCCTTCCTGTCCTGCCGGGCCTTGGGCTCCGCCGTGTCACCGCGCGGCGCGCCCGCCGGAGCCGACGCCCGCCGGCTCGCCCGGCGTCGCGTCCGCCCGCGTGTGGCCGCGGCCTCCGCCTCGGCGGCGCTGCTGTACAGGTCCTCGTCGGGCTCGAAGACCGGCTCGGGCAGCGCGACCGGCTCGGCGAGCTCGGCACCGACCTCGGCCTCGGTCTCCGCCTCCTCTTCGACGGTCTCGACGGCCGCCTCGTGCACGTGCGGCTCGGCGGCACCGGCACGCGCACGCTTCTTGCGCTTGCCGCCGCCTCCGACGGAGGTCGGCTGCTCCATGTGCACGATGACACCGCGCCCGTTGCAGTGGACGCAGGTCTCGGAGAAGGACTCCAGGAGCCCCTGCCCGACCCGCTTGCGGGTCATCTGCACGAGGCCCAGCGAGGTCACCTCGGCCACCTGGTGCTTCGTACGGTCCCGGCCCAGGCATTCGAGCAGGCGCCGCAGCACCAGGTCCCGGTTGGACTCCAGCACCATGTCGATGAAGTCGATGACGATGATGCCGCCGAGGTCGCGCAGCCGCAGCTGGCGCACGATCTCCTCGGCCGCCTCCAGGTTGTTCCTGGTGACGGTCTCCTCGAGGTTGCCGCCCTGGCCGGTGAACTTGCCGGTGTTGACGTCGACGACGACCATCGCCTCGGTCCGGTCGATCACCAGCGAACCGCCGCTGGGCAGCCACACCTTGCGGTCCAGCGCCTTGGCGAGCTGCTCGTCGATCCGGTACGTGGCGAAGACGTCGACCTCGGAGGTCCACTTCTGGAGCCGCTCGGCGAGGTCCGGCGCGACGTGCGAGACGTACCCGTGGATGGTCGACCACGCCTCGTCGCCGCTGACGACGACCTTGGAGAAGTCCTCGTTGAAGATGTCGCGCACGACCCGGACGGTCATGTCCGGCTCGCCGTACAGCAGCGTCGGGGCGTTGCCGTTCTTGGCCTTCTTCTGGATGTCCTCCCACTGCCCCTGGAGCCGCTCGACGTCCCGGCGCAGCTCGTCCTCGCTCGCGCCCTCGGCGGCGGTGCGCACGATGACGCCCGCGTCCTCGGGGACGATCTTCTTGAGGATCGTCTTCAGCCGCGCCCGCTCGGTGTCGGGCAGCTTGCGGCTGATGCCGGTCATGGAGCCCTCGGGCACGTACACGAGGTAGCGCCCGGGGAGGGACACCTGGCTGGTCAGACGGGCGCCCTTGTGCCCGATGGGGTCCTTGGTCACCTGGACGAGCACGGACTGCCCGGACTTCAGGGCGGACTCGATGCGCCGCGGCCCGTTGGCCATGCCGAGCGCCTCGAAGTTGACCTCGCCGGCGTACAGCACGGCGTTGCGGCCCTTGCCGATGTCGATGAAGGCGGCCTCCATCGACGGCAGCACGTTCTGCACCTTGCCGAGGTAGACGTTGCCGACGTACGAGGTCGACTGCTCCTTGTTGACGTAGTGCTCGACGAGCACGCCGTCCTCCAGGACGCCGATCTGCGTACGGTCGCCGTGCTGCCGGACGACCATCACGCGATCGACGGCCTCGCGCCGGGCCAGGAACTCCGCCTCGGTGATGATCGGAACCCGCCGGCGGCCCTGCTCGCGGCCCTCCCGGCGGCGCTGCTTCTTGGCCTCCAGACGGGTCGAGCCCTTGATGGACTGCACCTCGTCGGACGGTTCGGCCTTGGGGCGGGGCTCACGGACCTTGACGACCGTGCGCTCCGGGTCGTCGTCCGAGGGCTCGGCGGCGTCGGCCGCGGTCTCACCGGCGCGGCGGCGGCGGCGACGGCGACGGCGGCTGCTGCTGGAGCCACCGCCCGACTCGTCACGGTCGGCGGCCTCGTCGGACTCGTCCTGGTCCTCCTCGGCCTGCTCCGCGCTGTCCTCGGCGTCCTGCGCGGCCTGCACGGCGGCGACCTGCTCGGCCTCGGCGTCCGTGCCCTCGCCGCCCTCGGCGTCGCTCTCGGCGGACTCACCGCGCCGACGGCGGCGGCCACCCCGGCGACGGCGGCGGCGCGAGCCGGCCCCCTCGGAGTCGTCCTGGTCCTCGCCCTCGGCGGAGTCCTCGGGCTCCTCCACCTCGTCGACGGCGGCGCTCTCGGCAGCGGGAGCCTCGGTGGCCTGCGCCTCGGGCTCGTCAGCGGAACCCCGGCGACGACGCCGGCGACGCGGTCCGCCGGACTGCTCCTCGCGCACCTCCGCCGGCGCGGACTCCTCCGCCTCCTCGGGCTCCTCGGCCCCGGCCGCCTCGGCGGCGGCTGCGGCGGCGGCCCGCTCCGGCGTCTGGAACTGGGGCTCGGTGAACACGGGCGCCTGGAACACGGCGACAGCGGGCCGCGCGGGCCGCGCCGACGTCTCGTTCTCACCGGCGGCGGCCTGCGCGGACTTCGAGGACCGGGAGCCCCGCGAGGACTGCGCGGGCTCGGCGAAACCACTGGCGGCCCGGCGGACGGCCCGGCGGCGGCGCCGCGGAGCGGCATCCTCGGCGGGCTCGGAAGCCTGGGCGGCGGCCTCGGAGGCTCCGTCGGACTCAGCGGCAGGAGAATCGGTCACAGGTGCCTTCGCCTCCTCGGCGGGCGAGCCGGAGGGGGCCTCGACGGGCCCACCAGACGCGGCAGCGACGGCCTCGGCGGGCACGTCGGTGGTGGCGACGGAGCCGGACCGGCCCGCGTCGGCGGTTCCTTCGGCCGCATCCGCGGCGGCAGGCGCTGCGGTGGGCGCGGTCACGCGTCGTGTGGCACGCCGCCGAGCCCGGCGCGGAGCAGCTTCCTCGGCGGCCTTCTCCGCGGTCTCGGCGCCGTCAGCGCCCGCGGCGGCCTCAGGGGCACTCGGCTCGGCCTGTGCGGCGGCAGCCGACGCCGTCTCCGCCGGGGTCGCAGCAGGGGAGGTCACCGTGCGCGTCGCACGACGCCGGGTGCGCCGGGGAGCGGCGTCCTCGGACACCTCGGCGGGGACGGAGGCCTCGGCCTGCTCCGGCGCCTCAGAGCCGGCCGGAGCGGCAGCGGTCACCGGCACCACGGTCTCGGCGGCCTCAGCGGACGCCGGAGCCCCGGCGGGCGCGGCAGCACGGCGGACCACACGGCGCCGCTTGGGAGCGGCAGGCGCGGCCTCCTCGGCGCTCTCCGCAGCCTCGGAAGTCTCCTGCGCCGCCACGGCCGTCTCCTCGGCGGCGGCGTCCTCGGCCTCGCCGGCCTCTACGACGTCAGCGGCGAGGTCTTCGGGCTCCGCGGCCGGTATGGCCGGCGTGACGGTCTCCACCGGAGCGTCGGAGGAGGTGCCGACGGGCGGACCCGCCGGCCGGGACGCGGCACGGCGCCGCCGGCGAGGCGGCAGGGTGTCGCTGGGAGTGTTCTGTTCGGAGTCCGTGGCGGACTCTGTGGGTTCGGTCGGTTCGAGCATGCGGGCTTATCTCCCGTCAGGCTCCCGGGCGCCGCGCCTGGTCCGGCTGTGCCGGTGACGTCCGCGGCTCGCGCTGTGCGCGTCGCCGCCGTCCGGGGCGCGGGCGCCGCACGGGAGCTCTCTGTGTCCTGTCTCGCCGGTTCCGTACGCCGAATGCGTACGGCCTGGCGAAAGTCTTCTGGTCGGTACGCTGCCCGACCCAGGTGGCTCCCGAGTCCGAGGGCGGCGCTACGACGTCCGTCCCTACGCGGAACCTTCCTTACGCCGACGCCGTCGCGGCGGCAGTCGGTTCGGCCGTTGAGTGGGCCTCCGCTGCCTCGCGGTCGGGCGCGAGCGGGTCGGTCACCGTGCCGGTCTCTTCATCGAACAGCCCCTGCGCCAGCCTGGTCACCGCTGCGGGGACCGGCGGCGCCAGGTCGGCCACGGCGCGGAGACCGGACAGGACGTCGTCGGGTCGTACGGCAGGCGTCACGTGCCGAACAACCAGCCGCAGTATCGCACAGGGCTGGTCGGTCGGCCTATCAGCCTGGGAACTCTGCGTTTCTGTGAGGTCGCGGATCTCCAGGTTCACGACGGCGGAGCGGGCGTCGAAGGTACGGACGCCGTTCTTCATGAGGCGCTGGACCTCGACGGTCTCGGCCGCGTTGAAGGCGTCCACCGCTCGGCGGGCGTCCTCCTGCGACACACCGTCCAGTCGCAGCTCCCACACGGAAGCCGTCAGCCGGTCGGCGAGGCCCGAGGTACGGGCCTCGACCGCCTCGACGATGTCGAGCCCGGCGGGCATCGACTCGTCGAGAAGGGCCCTGAGCCGCTCCGGGTCGCGGGGCGCGGTGAGCGCGATCTCCAGGTACTCCGCCTCACTGCCCGTGCCGGTGGGTGCGGCATTGGCGTACGACACCTTCGGGTGCGGTGTGAAGCCCGCCGAGTAGGCCATCGGCACCTCGGCACGGCGCAACGCACGCTCGAAGGCGCGCTGGAAGTCACGGTGGCTGGTGAACCGGAGGCGGCCGCGCTTGGTGTAGCGCAGTCGGATGCGCTGCACCGCGGGTGCGGGCGGCGGGCCTTCGGGCTGTCGCTTGCCCAGTGTCGTTCAGTCCTTCGTGAGAGCGGTCGTACTTCTACCAAGAGTACGTGCCTCGCGGCCCGAAGGTTCCCCGAGGTCGACCGGCTGCGGCTGCGCCGGCTCGCCGAAGAGCATCCGCCGGAAGTCGGCGCGCGCCTGACGTACGGACTCCCGGGCGGAGGCCAGCGCCTGCCGCGTGGCCCGTCCCACACTGCGGGCGGCCTCGGCGGCGGGCCGCAGGACGGCGTCGCGCACGACGTGCCCGACGGGCGTCAGCACGCTCCGGTACACCCACCGCACCGGCTCGACGAAGATCCACCGGAAGAGCGTCGCGAGGAACCGCCCGACGGCGAGCGAGATGTACCCGGCGACGCGCCAGGCGTGCCCGAGGGCGTCCCGGACCTCACGTCCGATGACGGCGAGGACGCGCCCGACCGGGGCGAGGACCCAGCGCCACAGGGCGAGCGCGGGCAGGACGAGGAGGATCCGGGCGATCCAGTGGAGAGCCGTCCCGATGCCGGTGACGACCGTACTCACCAGCCACACCAGTCCCTTGCCGCACCAGGCGATCGCCCGCCCGACAGGCGCGAGCACCCACGTGTACAGCCACACGGCGGGCACGACGACCAGATACCGGGCGAGCCACGCCACGACGGTGTACACGCCGACCCCGACCGCGGCGAGCACGGCGCCGAGCCCCTTCAGCACCCACATGACGGCACGCCCGGCCGGCGTGAGCAGGTACGCGTACACCCAGCCGAGCGCGGCGCCTACGCCCCTGGCGACCCATGTGGCAACCCACACGACCGCGTGTCCCACCGGCGTCAGCACGTACCGGTAGAGCCACACCAGAGGCACGACGAGGAGCACGTTCCCGAGCCACGCGAGCGCCTTGGCCACCGGCACGACCACATACCGCCACAGCCCCACGAACGGCCAGACGAACACCGCCCGCCCGAGCCACAGCAGCGCCCTGCCCAGCGGCCGGAACAGCACGTCGTTCAGGAACCGCCCGGCCACGACGAGCGCGTCCCACACCATCCGCACGGGGACGACCAGCACGAGCACGACGATCCGCACGGGAATCCGGACCGCGACGGCGAGACACCCCTCGGGCGCCGCCTCACGCACCGGTGGCGCGGACGGTTCGGGCACCCGTTTCCGCAGATCGACTCGCGTCTCGGAGCCCTCTCGGGCCGGCTTCTCCAGATCCATACCGTCGTAGACGCCTCAACGCCCCGTCCGGATCCAGCACCGCACAGCCCCGCCCCGTTCTTCCGCAGATCCTCCACCTGGCGTCATGATCATACGGTTCACGCGCCCGCGACCCGAGCGTGCAGCAGCCGGGGCGACTCCTGGAAACCGCACCGCGCGTACGCGGGGATCGCGCGCACGGTCGAGTGCACGGTCACCCGCTCCAGCCCGAGCTCCCGGGCCTCGTCCAGAACCGCCCGGACGAGCCGCCCGCCCAGCCCGCCGTCGCGCGCCTCCGGTACGACGTACACACACTGGAGATCGCCGGAGGCCCGCCGCGGCGCCCGCGGTGTGGGCACCCGCGGTGTGGGCACCCGCTGCACCACCGCCAGCCAGGCCATACCGATGACGACGCCATCGTCACGCACGACCACCATGCACCGATGCGAACCGGCGTTGTCCCGGGCCCAGTCGACGAAGTGCCGTACGAATTCCTCGCGTTCACCGAGGGCCTCGCCGCCGTTCTCGACGAGCCACTCCCAGCGAAGTGCCGCCACGGCCGCCAGTTCGCCGGACCGAGCGGGGCGGATGCTGATGTTCTGCATCAGGACATTGTCCGGTCGGTGGCCTCGTCCGCCTCCCAGCGCAGCAGGTCCCCAGGCTGGCACTCGAGAACCTCGCAGAGGGCGGCGAGGGTCGAGAAGCGGACCGCCTTGGCGCGGCCGTTCTTGAGGACCGCGAGGTTGGCGGGTGTGATGCCGACGCGTTCCGCGAGTTCGCCCACGGACATCTTCCGCTTGGCCAGCATCACGTCGATGTCGACGGCGATCGGCATCAGATGACCTCTTCCAACTCGGCCCGCATCCGGGCCGCCTCGACGTCCCGTGCAACGGCCTGCGCGAGCAGCATCCGAAGTACGAGCACGACCAGCGCGACACCCAGCACGGCCACGACGACCCCGCACAGCAGCAGCACCACCCCGGGAGCGACGGCCTCGCCCGGCGCGAGGACGGCCGCGAGCGCGAAGACCAGCAGGGCGGCCACCACAAACGCGCCGATCACGATGTGCACGTACCGGAAGGCGGCCGTGGAGAACACCGTCCCGCGACGCACCATCGTCACCAGCCGCCACACACAGACCACGACGACCTGGGCGGTCACGACACCCAGGATCGTGATCACGATGATCGGTGTACGCAGGTACGCGTATTCGGGCTTGAGCCCGTTCATGTCGATGGCCAGCAGCGGGACGATCACCCCTTGCACGAACAACGACCCGGCGAGCAACACCACGAGCACCACACGCAACGCCGCCACGGCCAGCTTCCCCATCGCCACTCCTCCGATCGAGTCACGATGGAAATCTATCGAAAATCGATATGCAAGGCAATGGGGCATCGGCCTTCGACGTACACGGCTCCCCCAGCACATGGCTGAACCGGGGGAACCTGAGCCGGGCCGGCCCCCCAGGGGAACGCCACCGACCCCGCCTGCCCAGCGGGTCCCCCGAACAGCCGGCCTCTCACCTCCCGGCCCGGCCCCCTCAACAGAAAGAGCCCCCTCCGAGTCGGAGGGGGCTCCCGGTGCGACGCAACGGATTCGGTGACGCCTCGGACAACCGTCAGTGCGCGTGACCGCTCGGCGCCGGGGCCGCGTTCTTGACCGTCAGGGGCAGAAGCTTCTTGCCCGTCGGGCCGATCTGGATCTGGGTGTCCATCTGTGGGCAGACCCCGCAGTCGAAGCACGGCGTCCAGCGGCAGTCCTCGACCTCCGTCTCGTCGAGGGCGTCCTGCCAGTCCTCCCAGAGCCAGTCCTTGTCGAGGCCGGAGTCCAGGTGGTCCCAGGGGAGGACCTCCTCGTACGTGCGCTCCCGGGTCGTGTACCAGTCGACGTCGACGCCGAAGGGGGCCAGCGCCTTTTCGGCGCACCGCATCCAGCGGTCGTACGAGAAGTGCTCGCGCCAGCCGTCGAAGCGGCCGCCGTCGTCGTAGACCGCGCGGATGACGGCGCCGATCCGGCGGTCGCCGCGGGACAGCAGGCCCTCGACGATGCCGGGCTTGCCGTCGTGGTAGCGGAATCCGATGGAGCGGCCGTACTTCTTGTCGCCGCGGATCTTGTTCCGCAGCTTCTCCAGGCGGGCGTCCGTCTCCTCCGCCGACAGCTGCGGGGCCCACTGGAAGGGGGTGTGGGGCTTGGGGACGAAGCCGCCGATCGAGACCGTGCAGCGGATGTCGTTGGACTTCGAGACCTCGCGGCCCTTGGCGATGACCTTCGTCGCCATGTCGGCGATCTGGAGGACGTCGTCGTCGGTCTCCGTCGGCAGGCCGCACATGAAGTACAGCTTCACCTGACGCCAGCCGTTGCCGTACGCCGTCGCGACAGTCCTGATCAGGTCCTCTTCCGAGACCATCTTGTTGATGACCTTGCGGATGCGCTCGGAGCCGCCCTCAGGCGCGAAGGTGAGGCCGGAGCGGCGGCCGTTGCGCGTGAGTTCGTTCGCCAGGTCGATGTTGAAGGCGTCCACGCGGGTGGACGGGAGGGAGAGACCGATCTTGTCTTCCTCGTAGCGGTCCGCGAGGCCCTTGGCGATGTCGCCGATCTCCGAGTGGTCCGCCGAGGAGAGGGACAGCAGGCCCACCTCCTCGAAGCCCGTCGCCTTCAGGCCCTGCTCGACCATGTCGCCGATGCCCGTGATGGAGCGTTCGCGGACCGGGCGGGTGATCATGCCGGCCTGGCAGAAGCGGCAGCCGCGGGTGCAGCCGCGGAAGATCTCCACCGACATGCGCTCGTGGACCGTCTCCGCGAGCGGGACCAGGGGCTGCTTGGGGTACGGCCACTCGTCGAGGTCCATCACCGTGTGCTTGGAGACGCGCCACGGGACACCGCTGCGCTTCGGTACGACTCGGGCGATACGGCCGTCCGGCAGGTACTCGACGTCGTAGAAGCCGGGCACGTACACCCCGCCCGTCTTCGCCAGGCGGAAGAGGAGCTCCTCGCGGCCGCCGGGGCGGCCCTCCGCCTTCCAGGCGCGGATGATCGCGGTGACTTCCAGGACGGCCTGCTCGCCGTCGCCGATCACCGCGCAGTCGATGAAGTCCGCGATCGGCTCGGGGTTGAACGCGGCGTGGCCGCCGGCCATGACGATCGGGTCGTCCAGGCCGCGGTCCTTGGATTCCAGGGGGATCCCGGAGAGGTCCAGGGCCGCCAGCATGTTGGTGTAGCCCAGCTCCGTGGAGAAGGACAGGCCCAGCACGTCGAAAGCCTTCACGGGCCGGTGGCTGTCCACCGTGAACTGCGGGACGCCGTGCTCCCGCATCAGCTCCTCAAGGTCCGGCCACACGCTGTAGGTGCGCTCGGCGAGGACGCCCTGCTGCTCGTTGAGCACCTCGTAGAGGATCTGGACGCCCTGGTTGGGCAGGCCGACCTCGTAGGCGTCCGGGTACATGAGCGCCCAGCGGACGTCACAGGAGTCCCAGTCCTTGACCGTGGAGTTGAGTTCTCCGCCGACGTACTGGATCGGCTTCTGCACGTGCGGGAGCAGAGCTTCGAGCTGCGGGAACACCGACGCAGCGACTTCGGCAGGCATGTCGCGCACCTTCGTGGGCTGGACTGAACGGACAGGGTGACCATCCAGACTAACGCGATCGGGACGCACCTCCGTACGCGCGGAAGATCAGAGGCCTGCCGCCCGGCCCTTGGTCCGCTCCCAGAATCCGGGCAGCTCGGTCTCCACGCGCACCGCCCGCTGCTCCTCGCGCTCATGGAGCAGGCCGTAGGTGAAGGCGCTCTCCCCGGCCGCGTGGGCGACCGCCGACAGCTCGCGCAGTGTCTGCCGGGCCATCACGCTGTCCTGGTGTTCGCCGAGCAGGTTCTGGAGCGATTTCATCGACTTGACCATGGCCTTGGCGGGCTTGCCGAGGGCCGGTCGGGCGGCCTCCGCCGCGTAGCGGGCGCGCTTGGTCTTCTTGCGGGCCTCGTGGATCGCGACATCGCGGTCGGTGCCGGGTTCCAGTTCCACGGCCCGCTCGACCAGACCGGCGACCTTGCGGAAGTCCTTCTTCACGGCCTTGGCGATCACTTTGCGGGGCTTCTTGCCGACCGCCTTCCGCAGGGGCGGGTCGGCGATCAGCGCGTCCAGGGCGTCGAGCAGGGCGAGGTAACGGCGGGAGTCCAGGACGCCTATGAGCCGGCCTCGGGCCCCGCCGTGCTCGGTTCTCGCCCAGGTGTGCAGCCGCTCTGCGACCGGGCCGCGGACGAGCGTGGTCGGCACCTCGTCGAGGGCCGCCGTGAGCCGTTCGCTCAGCACCTCGCGGTCCCGGTCCAGGCCCAGCTCAGCGGCCAGCCATTTCAGCTCGTCGCCGATGGGGTCTGTGACGGTCCGGTCGAGGATCTCGCCGTAGGACTTGAAGGTGCTGCGCAGCCTGCGGGTGGCCACGCGCATTCTGTGCACGGAGTCCTCGGCGTCCCGCCGCACGGCCGGGTCGAGTTCGACGATGGCGTCCCGCTGGGTGCGCACGTACGCCAGGACGAGGTCTCCGGCGGTCACCGGTTCCCCGGCGGGGGCGGAGGCACGCTGTTTGTGCGGCGCCGTCTCCGCCAGGGCCCGCGCCAGCTTCGACGCCGAGGCCGACGGCCGTATGCCCGCCTTGCGCAGCCGCTTCTCCACCTTGTCGAGAAAGGCCGGGTCTCCCCCGTCGGCAAGCTCCACCTCGATCTCCGTCCACTGCGCTGCGCCGCCTCCGGCCGTGAGCCGGTCGGCCCGTACGGCGTCGACGCTGACCTCGGCGAGCAGCCGGCCGTCGGCGTCGACGAGGTGGCGTACGTCGCGGTCGGAGCGCAGCCGGACGACGGGCAGCAGTTCGCGGCCGCGGACGCGGGAGCGGACGAGCCCGGCGAGGTCGTCCGGGAGGGTCTCGGAGAGCGGGGCGTGGATCTCGTCGCGGACGCCGGGGGCGACGGGGAACTTCAGATGCCAGCCCGCGTCCGAGCCGCCGGTGCGGCGGCGCAGGGTGACGGACGACGCGGCGAGGCGTTCGTCGGCCGTGTCGTAGTAGGTGGCGTCGAGGTGGGCGATGCCCTTGTCGAGCACGGCCGCGACCCCGGCGACACCGGTCAGGTCGGGAAGGCCGCTGTCCTCGGACTCGTATTTCCGCTCGATCTCGCGCTTGGTGTCCGCCATGGGCCGAATCTAGTCGGCACGAGGGCGGAGCGGCAGAGGGCCGCCCCGCCGGTGTTCATGCCGACATCGGGCGCTGGACCCGGATGGACTGCAACAGACCGACCGCTATCCACACGGCGAACATCGACGAGCCGCCGTACGACACGAACGGCAGCGGCAGGCCGGTGACCGGCATGATGCCGAGCGTCATGCCGATGTTCTCGAACGTCTGGAAGGCGAACCAGGCGACGATGCCGGCGGCCACGATCGTGCCGTACAGGTCGGTGGTCTCCCGGGCGATTCGGCAGGCCCGCCACAGGACGATGCCGAGCAGCAGGATGATCAGGCCGCCGCCGAGGAAACCCAGCTCTTCGCCGGCCACGGTGAAGACGAAGTCCGTCTGCTGCTCGGGCACGAACTGGCCGGTGGTCTGGGAGCCGTGGAAGAGGCCGGAGCCGGTCAGGCCGCCGGAGCCGATGGCGATGCGGGCCTGGTTGGTGTTGTAGCCGACGCCGGCCGGGTCGAGCTCCGGGTTGGCGAAGGCGGCGAAGCGGGCGATCTGGTAGTCGTCGAGCACTCCGAGCTGCCAGACGGTGATCGCGCCGAGCGAACCCGCGCCGAGCAGCCCGAACACCCACCGGTTGGTGGCGCCGGAGGCGAGCAGCACGCCGAGCACGATGATGACCATGACCATGACCGACCCGAGGTCGGGCATGAGCATCACGATCACCATGGGCACGGCGGCCAGGCCCAGTGCCTGCACGACCGTGCGGTGGTCGGGGTACTGCCTGTCGCCCGCGTCGACTCTGGCGGCCAGCAGCATCGCCATGCCCAGGATGATCGTGACCTTCACGAACTCCGAGGGCTGGAGGGAGAAGCCGCCGGGGAGCTTGATCCAGGAGTGGGCGCCGTTGATGGTGGAGCCCAGTGGGGTGAGCACCAGCAGGATCAGCAGGAGCGAGAGGCCGTACAGGAACGGCACGGCCGTGCGCAGGCCGCGGTGGCCGAGCCAGATCGTCCCGGCCATCAGGGCGAGGCCGATGCCGGTGTTCAGCAGGTGCCGGACGAGGAAGTAGTACGGGTCGCCCTGGTTGAGCTCCGTGCGGTTGCGGGTCGCCGAGTAGACGAGGAGCGTGCCGAGCAGCGACAGGGCCGTCGCCGACAGCAGGATCGGCCAGTCGAGGCGCCGCGCCACCGAGTCGCGGGCGAGGAGCCTGGTCCAGCCGGAGCGCTCGGGGCCGTAGCCGGAGACCTGGAAGCTGTTCACACCGCCGGTCATGTCGGCAACCTCCGGCTTCCCCGCCGGCGCCGGCGCCTTCGGGTGTCACGGTTCTCCGGCGTCGGCGGGGCCGCCGTCGCCGGCTGGAGCGGGTCGGCCGGGGCGTTCGGGTCCTTCTTGTTCGCCTGCTGGTCCTTGGCCGGGTCCTTGGGGACCTTCGGGGAGGCGATGGTGCCGTCCGTCTTGACCTTCGGCAGGGCCTTCTCCGGGGTGGGCAGCAGGGCCTTCTTCCGGTCGATGTCGCCGTCCGGGGAGACGCCGTACAGCGCGTTGTAGATGTTGCGGACGGCGGGGCCGGAGGCGCCGGAGCCCGTACCACCCTGGGAGATCGTCATGACGATCGAGTAGTCCTTGGTGTACGTGGCGAACCAGGAGGTGGTCTGCTTGCCGTAGACCTCCGCCGTACCCGTCTTGGCGTGCATCGGGATCTTGTCCTGCGGCCAACCGCCGAACCGCCAGGCGGCCGTACCGCGGGTGGCGACTCCCGCGAGGGCATCGCTTATCTCGCTGCGCGTCTTCTGCGTCATCGGCAGCTTGCCGTGCGACTTCGGCTTGATCGGCGTGACGGTCCTGCCGTCGGCGCTGATGACGGCCTTGCCGACGGAGGGGGTGTACATGGTGCCGCCGTTGGAGATGGCCGAGTAGATGGTGGCCATCTGGATGGGGGTGACGAGGGTGTCGCCCTGGCCGATGGAGTAGTTGACGGAGTCACCGGCGCGCATGCGGTTGCCTTCGAGGCAGTTCTCGTAGGCGATCTTCTCGGCGTAGCTGCCGTTCTTCTTGCCGGTGCGGCACCAGGCGTCCTTGTTGGCCTTCCAGTAGTCCAGCTTCCACTGGCGGTCGGGGACACGGCCGGTGACCTCGTTGGGCAGGTCGATGCCGGTCTCCTTGCCGAGGCCGAACTGGTGGGCGGTCTTGTAGAACCAGTCGTTGGCGTTCTTCTTCGGCTTGGTGCCGCCGTCCTTCTTCCACTCCTCGTGGGAGAGCCGGTAGAAGACCGTGTCGCAGGAGACCTCCAGGGCGCGGCCGAGGCTGATCGGGCCGTATCCCTTGGACTCGAAGTTCTTGAAGACCTGGCCGCCGATCGAGTACGAGCTGGAGCACTGGTAGGGGCCGTTGAAGGAGTAGCCCGCGTTGACCGCGGCGGCCGTCGGGATCACCTTGAAGATGGAGCCGGGCGCCGACTGGCCCTGGATCGCGCGGTTGAGCAGCGGGTAGTTGGAGGTCTTGCCGGTGAGCCGCGTGTAGTCCTTGGCGGAGATGCCGCCCACCCAGGCGTTCGGGTCGTACGTCGGGTTGGAGGCCATGGCGACGACGCGGCCGGTCTTGGCCTCCATCACGACGACGGCGCCGGAGTCGGCCTTGTAGTTCGTGCCCGTGTTGCGGTCGTGCTCCTTGCGGGCCTGCTTCATGGCCTCGTTCAGCTCGTACTCGGCGATCCGCTGGACGCGGGAGTCGATGCTGGTGACGAGGTTGTCGCCGGGGTGGGCCGGGTCGGCCTCGGCCTGGCCGATGACGCGGCCGAGGTTGTCGACCTCGTAGCGCGTGACGCCGGCCTTGCCGCGCAGCTCCTTGTCGTACTGGCGCTCCAGGCCGGAGCGGCCGACCTGGTCGGAGCGCAGATACGGCGAGTTGGTGTTCTGCGCCTTCTTGATCTCCTCGTCGGTGACCGGCGAGAGGTATCCGAGGACCTGGGCGGTGTTGGCCTTGCCCGGGCTCGGGTAGCGGCGCACGGCCTGGGGCTCGGCGGTGATGCCGGGGAAGTCCTCGGCGCGCTCGCGGATCTGGAGGGCCTGCTTGGGGGTGGCCTCGTCGGTGATGGGGATGGGCTGGTACGGCGAGCCGTTCCAGCAGGGCTGCGGCGTCTTGGCGTCGCACAGCCGGACCTTCTCCTGGACCTCCTTGGGCGTCATGCCCAGGACTGAGGCGAGCTTGGTGAGGACTTCCTTGCCGTCGTCCGGCATCTTCAGCAGGTCGGTGCGGGAGGCGGAGACGACCAGTCGTGTCTCGTTGTCGGCGAGGGCCACGCCGCGCGCGTCCAGGATGGAGCCGCGGACGGCCGGCTGGACGACCTGCTGGACGTGGTTCCCCGACGCCTCCTTGGCGTACGCCGCGCCCTCACGGATCTGGAGGTACCACAGGCGTCCGCCGAGGGTGAGCAGGAGGGAGAGGACGAGGACCTGGATGACGACGAGCCGGATCTGGACCCGTGAGTTCCGGCCGGTCTCGGGAATGTTGGTCACTGCGGCCGCTTCCCCCTCTCAGTGCGCGTACGGATGTGCGGATACGACGGTGTGTCCGGGCACGCGTGTGCGGATACGAGTGAGGAACGACCGGCCCACGAGCCGGCGTTCCTACCGGACCGGACCGTTCGGGTGAACTTCCCTGCCATCACAGCCGCTTGACCCCCTTGATGCGCCCCGCCCGCGCCATCCGTGCCCGGGCCGCCTTCACCCGCATCCCGTTGCGCTGGCCGCCGATCCGCAGGCCGGTGCCGCCGGAGAGCCAGCCGGAGGAGATGTCCGTGGACTTGGCGGCGGAGCCGGTCTCGGCGAGCGGATCGTTCTCGGCGCGTCTGGCCAGGGCCATGATGCCGGGCACGACGAACGGGGCGAGCAGCAGGTCGTACAGGACGGCCGTGAACAGCAGGCCGCCCAGGCCGACATGGCGGGCCGCGGTGTCACCGACGAGGGCACCGACCCCCGCGTACAGCAGGGTGGAGCCGATCGCGGCGGCGACCACCACGACCATGGGGCCGGTGGCGGACTTCAGCCGGCCCGTCTCCGGTTTCACCAGGCCCGCGAGGTAGCCGACGAGGCACAGTACGAGGGCGTAGCGCCCGGCGGCGTGGTCGGCGGGCGGGGCCAGATCGGCGAGCAGGCCCGCGCCGAAACCGATGAGGGCGCCGCCCACATGTCCGTACACCAGCGCCAGGCCGAGGACGGTGAGAAGCATCAGGTCGGGCACGGCGCCCGGCAGATGGAGGCGGGCGAGGACGCTCACCTGGATCACCAGGGCGACGACGACCAGGGCGGAGGAGAGCAGGATCCGGTTGACGCGCATGAGGTGACAGCTCCTACTGCTCTTGCTGGTTCTGGCCGTCCGCGGGGGCCTCGGCGGACGGCGTCACGGTCACCGTCACCGTCGGCCTGGGGGTCGGCTTCGGCTTGGGCGGGAGCACCGTGTCGCGCGGGTCCTTCTTCGGGGCCTCGACGACGACACCGACGATGTCGAGCTTGCTGAAGGCGGCGTACGGCGTGACGTAGAGCGTGCGGGTCAGTCCGCCGCCGGACGGGTCGACGCGGGAGACCACGCCGACGGGAACGCCGGGCACGAACGGCCGGTCGGCCTGCGAGCCGAAGGTGACCAGGCGGTCGCCCTTCTTCACCTCCGCCTTGCCGTTGAGGAGTTCCACGCGCAGCGGGCGGTCGCCCTGTCCGGAGGCGAAGCCGAGTTCGTCGCTGGCCTCCATGCGGGTGCCGACCGTGAAGTCGGGGTCGCTGGCGAGCAGGACCGTGGCGGTGTCGGGCCCGACGGTGGTGACCCGGCCGACGAGCCCGTCCCCGTTCAGGACGGTCATGTCGCGCTTGATGCCGTCGTGGGCGCCGACGTCGATGGTGATGGTCCAGGAGAAGCCCTGCGCGGCTCCGATGGCGATGACCTGGGCGCCCTTGATGCCGTACTGGCCCTGGCCGGAGATCTTCAGCATCTTGTCGAGCTGCTTGAGGCGGCTGCGGCTGCGGTCGTCGCTGCCGAGCCGCGCCTTCAGGGCCGCGTTCTCCTCCTCCAGTACGGCGAGCCGGTCGTGCCGCTCGCCGGAGTCCCGGATGGCGGAGACCGCGTTGCCGACCGGGTTGACCGCGGCCGACACACCGCTCTCGATCGGGCCGAAGACCGTCGCCGCGGCCTGCCGGGCACCGTCGACCGGGGAATCCTCCCCACCGCGAATATCCACCGTGATCAATGCGAACGCGATGGCGATCAGCAGCACCAGGAGCAGCCGGCTCTCTCGTGTGTCCCTCACGTGCGGCGGCCGTGCCCTTCCTCATAGGAATTCGGGAAGCCCCAGGGAAACCCGAGGGGCGGCATTGTGGGAGCTTATGCATCTATATCAACGATCCGCCGTACGAGAGGAGATCGTCCCGTACGGCGGAATCGAGGAGTTACGTCATCTGCGCGGCTGGGCGTCCAGCACCTGCTGGAGCGCCTCGAACTCCTCGACGCACTTTCCGGAACCGAGCGCCACGCTGTCCAGAGGATCCTCGGCGATGTGGATCGGCATACCGGTCTCCCGGCGCAGCCGCTCGTCCAGGCCCCGCAGCAGCGCTCCGCCGCCGGTCAATACGATTCCTCGGTCCATGATGTCGCCGGACAGCTCCGGCGGACACTTGTCGAGGGTCGTCTTGACGGCGTCGACGATCGCGTTGACCGGCTCCTCGATCGCCTTGCGGACTTCGGCCGCGGAGATGACGACGGTCTTCGGCAGCCCGGAGACCAGGTCCCGCCCGCGGATTTCGGTGTGCTCGTCGGTGTCCAGGTCGTACGCCGAACCGATCGTGATCTTGATCTGCTCGGCCGTCCGCTCACCCAGCAGGAGCGAGTACTCCTTCTTGATGTGCTGGATGATCGCGTTGTCCAGTTCGTCGCCCGCGACACGGATGGACTGGGCGGTGACGATGCCGCCGAGGGAGATGACCGCGACCTCCGTGGTGCCGCCGCCGATGTCGACCACCATGTTGCCCGTGGCCTCGTGGACCGGCAGGCCGGAGCCGATGGCCGCGGCCATGGGCTCCTCGATGATGTGCACCTGGCGGGCGCCGGCCTGGGACGACGCCTCGATGACGGCGCGGCGCTCGACGCCCGTGATGCCCGAGGGCACGCAGACGACGACCCGCGGACGAGCCAGATACCGCCGCTTGTGGATCTTCAGGATGAAGTAGCGGAGCATCCGCTCGGTGATCTCGAAGTCGGCGATCACGCCGTCCTTCAGCGGACGAACGGCAACGATGTTGCCGGGCGTGCGCCCGATCATCTTCTTCGCTTCGGCACCGACCGCGAGGATGCCACCGGTATTGGTGTTGATCGCGACGACGGACGGCTCGTTGAGTACGATCCCGCGACCCCTGACGTACACCAGCGTGTTGGCGGTCCCGAGGTCGACAGCCATGTCACGGCCGATGAACGACATTGAGTTCCCCATCAGGATTCGTCTGGCCTTCCCACTAGCTTTTGAGGGCTTTTCAGGTAGGCAAAGGTGGGTGCTGTGACGTGAAGGCTTCCATCGTAGACGCGCCTTCGCGAACACTGCGGGAGGGTCTCCGCCATTGTCAGCAGATGCCGCACGGGTTCGCTTCTGGAGACGGGCGTTTGGGGACCATCGTTCCCTCGTACGCCACGCATATGCCGCAAAGTCCGGGGGCCTCGGCCCCCAGACCTGGCGTATGTGCTGGTGGGGTGCGGACGCTACGCGCGGCCGGGGAAGAAAATCTTCACCTCGCGCTCGGCGGACTCCTCGGAGTCGGAGGCGTGGATCAGGTTCTCCCGGACGATCACGCCGTAGTCGCCGCGGATGGAACCGGGGGCCGCGGCGATCGGGTCGGTCGGGCCGGCCAGCTGACGCACCCCTTCGATGACCCGCTCACCCTCGACGATCATCGCCACGACCGGGCCGGAGGTCATGAACTCCACCAGCGGCTCGTAGAAGGGCTTGCCCTTGTGCTCGCCGTAGTGCTGCTCGAGCGTGTCCTGGTCCAGGGTGCGCAGCTCCAGCGCGGTGATCGCCCAGCCCGCCTTGCGCTCGATGCGGCTGATGATCTCGCCGGTCAGGCCACGACGGACGGCGTCGGGCTTGAGGAGGACGAGGGTGCGCTGGGTCACGACGGGCTCCTTATGCGTCAAGGCTGTGCGGTTGTGCGGTGGGACGAGATTACCCGGCGTGTCGGGGCGCCTGTTACGCAGCGTCAGATGTGGAGGAGCCCGCCTGGGCGGCGAATCTCGCCTTCGCCTCGTCCACCTTCCGCCCGTAGTGCACCGACGCCCACCACAGGGCTGCGAAGACCACGCCCAGGAAGAACATCATCGGCACGGCGAAGCCCGACGCGATGAGCGCGATCTGCAACGCCCAGCCGAGCGCGACCCCGCCCGGGCGAGTCACCAGGCCGCACAGCACCAGGCAAAGGAACATCGCGACACCGCTGACCGTCCACACGGTCGTCATGGACAGATCGGGGTCCTTCATGGCGACCAGTCCGGCGAAGCCGATGATGAAGAACTCTCCGATCAGCGTCGAAGAACAGAGCGTACGCACGGGATCTCAGCCCCTCCCCAGGAGCAGTCGGGCCTCGCCGACGGTGATGACGGAACCGGTGACGAGCACACCGCCGCCCGCGAACTCGCCCTCCTCCTCGGCCAGCGTGATCGCGGCCTCCAGCGCGTCGGGCAGCCGCGGCTCGACCTGGACGCGCTCCTCGCCGAACACCTCGACGGCGATACCGGCCAGCTCGTCGGCGTCCATCGCGCGGTGGCTGGAGTTCTGCGTGACCACGATCTCGGCGAACACCGGCTCGAAGGCTTCCAGCAGCCCTCGCACGTTCTTGTCGCCGCTCGCGCCGACGACACCGATGAGCCGGCTGAACTGGAAGGCCTCACCGATGGCCTCGGCCGCCGCCCGGGCGCCCGCCGGGTTGTGGGCGGCGTCGAGCACGACGGTCGGGGAGCGCCGCACGACCTCCAGCCGTCCCGGCGAGGCAACGGCCGCGAACGCCTTGCGGACCGTGTCCAGGTCCAACTGCTCGGCCCGCTGCGCGCCGACGCCGAAGAACGCCTCCACGGCGGCCAGCGCGACGGCCGCGTTGTGCGCCTGGTGCGCGCCGTGCAGCGGCAGGTACATCTCCGGGTACTCGCCGCCGAGCCCGCGCAGCGTCACCAGCTGCCCGCCGACGGCCACCTGCCGCTCGACGACACCGAACTCCAGCCCCTCCCGGGCCACGGTCGCGTCCACCTCGACGGCCTTCTTCAGCAGCACCTGCGCCGCGTCGACCGGCTGCTGCGCCAGGATGACGGTCGCGCCCTGCTTGACGATGCCGGCCTTCTCCGCCGCGATCTCCGCGTGCGTGGTGCCGAGCCGGTCGGTGTGGTCGAGGTCGATGGGCGTGACGACGGCGACGTCACCGTCGATCACGTTCGTGGCGTCCCAGGAGCCGCCCATGCCGACCTCGACGACGGCGACGTCGGCGGGCGCGTCGGCGAACGCCGCGTACGCCATGCCGGTGAGCACCTCGAAGAAGGACAGTCGGTACTCCTGCTGCCCGTCGATCATCTCGATGTACGGCTTGATGTCCTGGTACGTCTCGATGAACCGCTCGGGCGAGATGGGGGCGCCGTCCAGGCTGATGCGCTCGGTGATCGACTGCACGTGCGGTGAGGTGTAGCGGCCGGTCCGCAGCTCGAAGGCGCCGAGCAGGGCCTCGATCATGCGGGCCGTGGAGGTCTTGCCGTTCGTGCCCGTGATGTGGATCGACGGGTACGACCGCTGCGGCTCTCCCAGCACGTCCATCAGCGCGGCGATCCGGCTGACGGAGGGCTCCAGCTTGGTCTCGCCCCAGCGTGTGGCGAGCTCCGCCTCGACCTCGCGCAGGGCCTTGTCGACCTCGGGGTCGGCGGGCCGGGTCGGGATGTCGGCGTCGGGCGGGCCGCTCTGGGTGCGCAGGGTCCGGCTGCCGGCTTCGATGACGGCGAGGTCGGGGTCGCGGGTGGTCTCCTCCGCGATGATCTCGTCGAAGGTGTTGAGGGGGTCGGGCTGGTCGTCGTCGTTGTGGTCTGGAGGGAGCTCGCTCACGGGGCCAGTCTACGGAGACCGGCTGACATTGCTTGCGGTGGCTTGTGTCCGTGGGCGACTGCGGGTCCGTCGCGCAGTTCCCCGCGCCCCTGAACTGCGTCAAGGCCCCGGCGCTGACCAGCACCGGGGCCTTGACGACCGTACTGCCCGCTACGCCTGCGGCAGCCTCTCCAGCTGCGCCTGAATCCGGGCGATGTCCTCCTCCGCCTTGGACAGGCGGGTGCGGATCTTCTCCACCACGTGGTCAGGGGCCTTCGCCAGGAACGCCTCGTTGCCGAGCTTGGCGTTCGCCTGCGCCTTCTCCTTCTCCGCCGCCGCGAGGTCCTTCGCGAGGCGCTTGCGCTCCGCCGCCACGTCGATCGTGCCGGAGAGGTCGAGGGCGACCTCGGCGCCGGCGACCGGCAGGGTCGCCGTGGCCGTGAAGGCGTCGCCCTCCGGCTGGAGCCGGAGCAGCTGGCGGATGGCGGTCTCGTGCGCCGCGAACGGCGTGCCGTCCAGGGTCAGCCGGGCCGGGACCCGCTGGCCGGGCTGGAGGCCCTGGTCGGCGCGGAAGCGGCGGACCTCGGTGATGACCGACTGGAGGCTCTCGATCTCGCGCTCGGCGTCGGCGTCCCGGAAGCCGCTGTCCTTCGGCCAGTCGGCGATGACGACCGACTCGCCGCCGGTGAGGGTGGTCCACAGGGTCTCGGTGACGAAGGGGACCACCGGGTGCAGCAGCTTCAGCGTGACGTCGAGGACCTCACCGAGGACACGCTTGCTGACCTCGGCCGCCTCGCCGCCCGCCTGGAACGTCGTCTTGGACAGCTCGACGTACCAGTCGAAGACCTCGTCCCACGCGAAGTGGAACAGGGAGTCGGACAGCTTCGCGAACTGGTAGTCGTCGTAGAACGCGTCGACTTCCGCGACGACCGTGTTGAGCCGGGAGAGGATCCACCGATCGGTCGAGGACATCTTCGACGGGTCCGGCAGCGGGCCGTCCACCGTCGCGCCGTTCATCAGCGCGAAGCGCGTCGCGTTCCAGATCTTGTTGGCGAAATTGCGCGAGCCCTGGACCCAGTCCTCGCCGATCGGGACGTCGACACCCGGGTTCGCGCCACGGGCAAGAGTGAACCTGAGCGCGTCCGAGCCGTACTTGTCCATCCAGTCCAGCGGGTTGACCGCGTTGCCGAAGGACTTCGACATCTTCTTGCCGAACTGGTCGCGGACCATGCCGTGCAGGGCGATGGTGTGGAACGGCGGGGTGCCGTCCATCGCGTACAGGCCGAACATCATCATCCGGGCGACCCAGAAGAAGAGGATGTCGTAGCCGGTGACCAGGACGGAGTTCGGGTAGAACTTCGCGAGCGACTCGGTCTGTTCGGGCCAGCCGAGCGTGGAGAACGGCCACAGGCCGGAGGAGAACCAGGTGTCGAGGACGTCGGTGTCCTGACGCCAGCCCTCGCCGCTCGGCGGCTCCTCGTCGGGGCCGACGCAGACGACCTCGCCGTTCGGGCCGTACCAGACCGGGATGCGGTGGCCCCACCACAACTGCCGCGAGATGCACCAGTCGTGGAGGTTGTCGACCCAGTCGAAGTAGCGCTTCTCCATCTCCTGCGGGTGGATCTTGACGCGCCCGTCACGGACGGCGTCGCCGGCGGCCTTCGCCAGCGGGCCGACCTTGACCCACCACTGCATGGAGAGCCGGGGCTCGATGGTGGTCTTGCAGCGCGAGCAGTGGCCGACCGAGTGGACGTACGGCCGCTTCTCGGCGACGATCCGGCCCTCGGCGCGCAGCGCGGCGACGATGGCGGAGCGGGCCTCCAGGCGGTCCAGGCCCTGGAAGGGACCGTGGGCCGTGATGACCGCGTGCTCGTCCATGATCGTCAGGGCCGGGAGGTCGTGGCGCTGGCCGATCTCGAAGTCGTTCGGGTCGTGGGCCGGGGTGACCTTGACGGCACCCGTGCCGAACTCCGGGTCGACGTGCTCGTCGGCGACGACCGGGATGGAGCGGTCGGTCAGCGGCAGCTTGACCAGCTTGCCGATGAGGTGCTGGTACCGCTCGTCCTCGGGGTGAACGGCGACGGCCGTGTCTCCGAGCATGGTCTCGGCGCGGGTGGTGGCGACGACGATGGTGTCGTCCCCGTCGCCGTACTTCATGGAGACGAGCTCGCCGTCGTCGTCCTGGTACTCGACCTCGATGTCCGAGATGGCGGTCAGGCACCGGGGGCACCAGTTGATGATGCGCTCGGCGCGGTAGATCAGCTCGTCGTCGTAGAGCCGCTTGAAGATGGTCTGGACGGCCTGGGAGAGGCCCTCGTCCATGGTGAAGCGCTCGCGCGACCAGGCGACGCCATCTCCCAGGCGCCGCATCTGTCCGCTGATCTGCCCGCCGGACTCGGCCTTCCACTGCCAGACCCGCTCGACGAAGGCCTCACGGCCCAGGTCGTGCCGGGACTTGTTCTCCTTGGCGAGCTCCCGCTCGACGACGTTCTGCGTGGCGATACCGGCGTGGTCCATGCCGGGCTGCCACAGCGTCTCGTAGCCCTGCATCCGCTTACGGCGGGTCAGGGCGTCGATGAGCGTGTGCTCGAAGGCGTGCCCGAGGTGCAGGCTGCCCGTGACGTTCGGTGGCGGGATGACGATCGTGTACGGCGGCTTGTCGCTCTTCTCGTCCGCCTCGAAGTAACCCCGCTCTACCCAGCGCTCGTACAGCGGCCCCTCTACGTCGGCCGGCGCGTACTGGGTCGGCAGGTCGGTGCTGGGCGCTGGTGGCTGCTGCTGAGCGTTCTCGGTCACGGGGGTCAGTTTAGGGGTGTCACTACCCCGTCCCGAAACGCGTTTGCTCTGTAACGGTGGGGCCCCGATGCCATGCACACGGCGGGTCTGCGCCAGGATGTCCGGAACACATAAGCATCTGGAGGGGAACCCAGACCATGAGCTACAACCAGCCGGGCCCGTACGGCGGGCAGCCCCAGCAGCCCGGGCCGTACGGCCAGCCGGGACCGTACGGCCAGCCGCCGCAGGCCCCCCAGCCCGGCTACGGCTACCCCCAGCAGGCCCCTCCGCCCCAGCCGGGCTATGGCTACCCGCAGCAGCCCCCGCAGGGCGTCCCGCCCCAGCCGAACCCCTACGGCCAGCAGCCCCCGTACGGCCAGCAGCCGCCCTACGGCCAGGCCCCGTACGGCGCGCCTCAGCCCCCGGCCCCGGGCGGCGGCAAGAAGAAGACGGGCATCATCATCGGCGCGGTCGCGGTGGTCGCCGCGATCGCAGTGGGGGCGTACTTCGTGATCGGCGCAGGCGGTGGCGGCCTGGAGGACGACGGGCCGCACAAGCTCACGACGCCGGCGACGGTGCTCAGCGACTACAAGCGCACCACGAAGGACGGGTCGACCATCGGCGCCGGCTCGACGTCGGAGCTGGAGAAGAGCGGCGTCAAGAACGCCAAGACCGCGGCGGGCCTCTACACCACGGTGGACCTGAGCGACTACGACCCCGACGATCCGTCGTCCGAGGCGAAGATGGCGACGGCCAAGACCCTTTCGGTGGCCGGTGCCTATGGTGAGATCTCCGACCCGGAGGCGACTCTGGACCTGTTCTTCGCCAACTTCAAGAAGTCGGCCGAGAAGGAGTCCTCCACCGGGTCCGGCAAGCCCGAGCTGGTCGGCGAGCCCGAGGCGGCGGACCTCGACGGCGCGGTCATGAAGTGCCAGTCGGCCAAGGGGCCGGACCGGAAGACCGGGAAAGAGAAGACCAACTGGTTCTGCGCGTGGGCCGACTACAGCACGATCGCCATCGTGTCGCCGGGTGACGCGGCGCAGGGCGTGACCAAGGACGTGGCGATCGACCTCACCACCAAGGTCCGCGGGGAAGTCCGCGTCAAGGTCTGACACCGGCAACGACGAAGGCGCCCGGCAACTGTGCTGGGCGCCTTCGCGTGCAATGGGTGACTAGGCCGTCTTCTGCTCCCCCGGACCGCGTCCGCGCGCATCCCGCGGAATCAGCGTCGGGTTCACGTTCGACTGGACGACGTCCGCCGTGATGACGACCCGGGCCACGTCCTTGCGGGACGGGACCTCGTACATCACGCCCTGGAGGACTTCCTCCATGATGGCGCGCAGGCCTCGCGCGCCGGTCTGGCGGAGGATGGCCTGGTCGGCGATGGCTTCGAGGGCCTCGCGCTCGAAGTCCAGCTCCACACCGTCGAGTTCGAAGAGCCGCTGGTACTGCTTGACGAGCGCGTTGCGCGGCTCGACGAGGATCTGGAGCAGGGCCTCGCGGTCGAGGTTGTGGACCGAGGTGATGACGGGGAGGCGGCCGATGAACTCGGGGATCATGCCGAACTTGACCAGGTCCTCCGGCATGACCTCCTGGAACTGGTCCTTGGACTCCATCTCACGCTTGGAGCGGATCTGCGCGCCGAAGCCGATGCCCTTGGCGCCGGCCCGGGACTCGATGATCTTCTCCAGGCCCGCGAAGGCACCACCCACGATGAACAGCACGTTCGTCGTGTCGATCTGGATGAACTCCTGGTGCGGGTGCTTGCGGCCGCCCTGCGGCGGGACGGAGGCCGTGGTGCCCTCCAGGATCTTCAGCAGGGCCTGCTGGACGCCCTCACCCGACACGTCGCGCGTGATGGAGGGGTTCTCACTCTTCCTCGCGACCTTGTCGATCTCGTCGATGTAGATGATCCCGGTCTCGGCCTTCTTGACGTCGTAGTCGGCGGCCTGGATCAGCTTGAGCAGGATGTTCTCGACGTCCTCGCCGACGTAGCCGGCCTCCGTGAGGGCCGTGGCGTCGGCGATCGCGAAGGGGACGTTCAGCATCCGCGCGAGGGTCTGCGCCAGGAGGGTCTTGCCGGAGCCCGTGGGGCCGAGGAGGAGGATGTTGGACTTCGCCAACTCGATGGCGTCGTCGCGGCCGTTCGCCCCGCCGTTCTCGCCGGCCTGGACTCGTTTGTAGTGGTTGTACACCGCTACGGAGAGGGCCTTCTTGGCGGCCTCCTGGCCGACCACGTACCCCTCGAGGAACTCGTAGATCTCGCGGGGCTTCGGGAGCTCCTCCCAGCGGACCTCGCTGGTCTCCGCCAGCTCTTCCTCGATGATCTCGTTGCAGAGGTCGATGCACTCGTCGCAGATGTACACACCGGGCCCTGCGATGAGCTTCTTGACCTGCTTCTGGCTCTTGCCGCAGAACGAGCACTTGAGCAGATCGCCGCCGTCACCGATGCGTGCCACGGTGTGCTTCCCCTTCGCCTGGGAGACTCCTGGACGCCGACGTCCAGCGGACTCCTGGTGCTGCCTTATGTCCGACGGTACCTTGCCGGGCCCCTCGTTCGGGCCCCCCTTGGCGCGGTTCGCTTTGACGTGGACCGTCCCAAACCGTGCCAAGGGGCGGCAGACGATACAGCCTCTCGCCTCAGCGCAGGCTCGAGTTGTCCATCTTCCGGGTGGAGATGACCTGATCGATCAGGCCGTAGTTCAGCGCGTCCTCGGCCGTGAGGATCTTGTCGCGCTCGATGTCCTCGCGGATCTTCTCGATCGTCTGGGTCGAGTGCTTGGCCAGCATCTCCTCCAGCTGCGTACGCATCCGGAGGATCTCGTTGGCGGCGATCTCCAGGTCGGACACCTGCCCGCGGCCGGTCTCGCTGTACGGCTGGTGGATCAGCACGCGCGCGTTCGGCAGGGCCATGCGCTTGCCCGGGGTGCCGGCGGCCAGCAGGACGGCGGCGGCGGAGGCCGCCTGGCCCATGCAGACCGTCTGGATGTCCGGCTTCACGTACTGCATCGTGTCGTAGATCGCGGTGAGCGCCGTGAAGGAACCGCCGGGGCTGTTGATGTAGACCGAGATGTCACGGTCGGGGTCCATCGACTCCAGGCACAGCAGCTGCGCCATGACGTCGTTGGCGGAGGCGTCGTCGATCTGGACGCCGAGGAAGATCACGCGCTCCTCGAAGAGCTTCGCGTACGGGTCGTACTCGCGAATGCCCTGGGAGGTGCGCTCGACGAAGCGCGGGATGATGTAGCGGGACTCGGCCTGCGGGCCGGTGTACTCGCCCTGAGCGGCGCGCATGTCCTGCACGGCGTTCATACGGTCGTAGATCCCGCTGCCGGGGAACTGGTTCACGGTGTCTCCTGAAAAGGGCTGAGGCGGTCGGCTGGGGCTGTCTGGGGTCGCGGGGGCCCGGGAGGGCTCCGTGGGCCTCACGGGGCTCCACAGGCCCCGTGGGGACCTCTCAGGCCCCGGTGCCGCCGCCGCCCGGCATGCCGGCGGCCGTAGGCATGACGTCGTCGATGAGGCCGTACTCCTTGGCCTCGAAGGCGTCGAACCAGCGGTCGCGGTCCGAGTCGCGGGTGATCTGCTCGACCGTCTGGCCGGTGTGCTGGGCGGTGAGCTCGGCCATGCGCTTCTTGGTGTGCAGCAGCCGCTCAGCGTGGATCTTGATGTCTGAGGCGGAGCCCGCCAGGCCGGCAGAGGGCTGGTGGATGAGGATCTCGGCGTTCGGCAGCGCGAAGCGCTTGCCGGGGGTGCCCGCGCTGAGCAGGAACTGTCCCATCGAGGCCGCGAGGCCCATGGCGATCGTCACCACGTCGTTCTTGATGTACTGCATGGTGTCGTAGATCGCCATGCCGGCCGTGATCGAACCGCCGGGGCTGTTGATGTACAGGTAGATGTCCTTGTCCGGTTCGGCGGCAAGGAGCAGCAGCTGTGCGGTGATCTTGTTCGCGATGTCGTCGTCGACCGGCTGGCCGAGGAAGATGATCCGCTCGTTGAGCAGCCGGTTGTAGACCTGGTCGCCGAGGCCACCACCGATGGAAGGCTCGCCGGCGGCTGAAGGCATCAGATTCGTCACGTATCCACCTGCTCGTCTTACGACGGCGCCGGGCCGTCTCACGTGTTCCCTGCGGGGCGGGAGCCGTATCGGAGACTCCACTGCCCTGGTACTCATGGACCCTAACGCGCGGGTCCCTTCGGGGAATCCCGGAGATGGGAGTGTTCGCCGGGGGCGTAGCGACTGGGGGCCGGTAACGCGACGGGCCCCGAGAAGCACTGTGTCTCGGGGCCCGTCCTTACGGCGTTACGAAGTGTCCGGGGCTCAGCCCTCGGTCTTCTCCTCGGCGGTCTCGGCCGGGGTCTCCTCGGCGGAGGCCTCGGTGGTGTCCTCGTCCTCTTCGTCGTCGAGGTCGATGATCTCGCCGTTGGTGTCCTTGACCGTGGCCTTCTCGACCACGGCGGCCAGGGCCTTGCCGCGGGCGACCTCGCCGACCAGGAGCGGAACCTGGCCGCCCTCGACGACCGCCTGGGCGAACTGGTCGGGGGACATGCCGGAGGAAGCGGCACGCCGCATGAGGTGCTCGGTGAGCTCCTCCTGGTTGACGTTGAGCTTCTCCTGCTTGACGAGCTCGTCGAGCACGAACTGGGTCTTGATGCCCTTGACCGCGGCCTCGCGGGTCTCGGTCTCGAACTCCTCCTCGCTCTTGCCCTGGATCTCCAGGTACTTCGCGAGGTCGAGACCCATCTGGCCGAGCTGGTGGTGCTCGAGGTTGTGCTTGCGCGTGTTGACCTCGTCCTCGAGCAGCTTCTCGGGGACCGGGACCTCGACCAGCTCGAGCAGCTTCTCCAGGACGCGCTCCTGGGCCTGCGTGGCCTGGTCGTACTGCTTCATGTTCTCGAGGCGCTTGCGGCTGTCGGCGCGCAGCTCCTCGATGGTGTCGAACTCGGAGGCGAGCTGCGCGAACTCGTCGTCCAGCTCGGGCAGTTCACGCTTGGCGACCTGGGTGACCTTGACGGTGACCTCGGCCTCCTTGCCGGCCGCCGAGCCGCCCTTGAGCTCGGAGGTGAAGGTGGCCTCGCCACCGGCCTCCAGGCCCTTCACGGCGTCGTCGATGCCGTCCAGCAGCTCACCGGAGCCGATGGTGTAGGAAACGCCGTCGGCGACGCCGTCCTCGAGGACCTCGCCGTCGACCTTGGCCTCCAGGTCGATCGTCACGACGTCGCCGTCCTCGGCGGCACGCTCGACCGGGGCGGTGGAGGCGAAGCGCTCGCGGAGCTCCTCTACCGCCTTGTCGACGTCCTCGTCGGTGACCTCGACGGCGTCGACCTCGACCTCGATGCCGGAGTAGTCCGGGATCTCGATCGCGGGGCGGATGTCGACCTCGGCGGTGAAGTTCAGCGTCTCGCCGTCCTTCAGCTCCGTGATGTCGACCTCGGGCTGGCCCAGGGGGCTCAGCTCGGCCTCGTTGACCGCGTCGGTGTAGAACTTCGGCAGCGCGTCGTTGACGGCCTCCTCCAGCACCGCACCGCGGCCGAACCGCTGGTCGATGACCCGGGCCGGGACCTTGCCCTTGCGGAAGCCCTTCACCGTGACCTGCTGGTTGATCTTCTTGTACGCCGCGTCGAGGCTGTCCTTGAGCTCCTCGAAGGGCACCTCGACAGTGAGCCGAACCCGAGTCGGGTTCAGGGTCTCCACGGCGCTCTTCACGGTTCGGTCTCCTTGTGGCTGACTTCTTGGGTTCTGCCGGTGCCAGAGCGGCCCGGCGGATTTCGCCGCCCGGAGGACTTCAGACGATGAGACACACGGGCGTGCAGCTTGCATAGTAACGGCAGCGACTACACCGCCCAAAAGGCGATCACTCGAGTGATGCAGGAGACGATCACGCGAGGTGACCGGTCGGCTGGTCGGGGTGGCGGGATTTGAACCCACGGCCTTCCGCTCCCAAAGCGGACGCGCTACCAAGCTGCGCCACACCCCGTCTGGTGCGACACGTAGGGTACATGCCGCCAGGCGGTGTGGCCGACGCATTTCCACAGGGCCCGCGCCGCGTCGGCCACGGCGGGAATGCGGTGTGCGACGGACGGGCCCGACCCGCTACGATGCCTTCAGTGCCGCGGTCGCCCGACCTGCGGCGCATTGTGCGGGCGTAGCTCAATGGTAGAGCCCTAGTCTTCCAAACTAGCTACGCGGGTTCGATTCCCGTCGCCCGCTCTTCAGGTCGAAGGCCCGGACGAGAGGTTCTCCTCTCCCCGGGCCTTCGGCGTTCGTGTGTCCGGTCGGTTCGTGTGTCCGGTCGGTTCGTGTGTCCGGTCGGTTCGTGTGTCCGGTCGGGTAGAAGCCGGCGTCCTCTTCGGACGGCGGCTTCCGCCAGGGCGTCTCGGCGACCCGCTTTCTGAGCGCGTCGAGGTCGCAGTGGCTGAGGGCACCCGCCCACACCCTGCACTCGGGCCACTTCCAGCCGCCCCACCCGGGGCCCTGGTCCGTGAGGAGGTTCAGGTCGCCGACGCCGAAGGCGTCCGGCTGCCGGCGGTGCGGAGCCTCGTCGCCAGCCAGGCGCTCAGCGCCTCGACGTTTGCCCGATCGGCGTCACCGGCCGAGATCATCACGTTGGCAACCCAGCTCATGGGGCTCGTTCTGCCTCGCCGGGCTTCGACCGGTCGAGCGATTTGGCCTGATCACGATCACCGCGCCCTCGTCCGCGGACAAGCCGTTCGGTGCGGTGCGGTGCGGTCGACGGACCGGGACCAGGTGTTGCGGCTCTCGGCGAGTCGAGGCGGGCCGCCATGGCCTGGGCACCGGCGCAGATCAGAGACGTGCCGGCTTCCAGCCGTCGGGGAGGTCGGCCGGCGCGCCGCGGTGGACGAGGGGGTGGGGTCGCCGCCGCGGGTGCGGGAGACGGCGGTGGCGACGACCGCGGCGAGTACGGCGGTCAGGGCGGCGGAGACGAGCAGCAGGCGGCTCTGCGGCGGCCGTGGGGACGCGCGGCCTCGGATGTCGGCGTCCCGGCCGGATCGCGCGGCCGTTCGTGCCGCTCCGTCCGGACCCTGGCGGACCGGTGCGGCTGCCGCTCTTCGCCCCACCCGGCGTCCACCCCGTCGGACCGATGACGCCGCGCCTCGCCAGGCAGGTGGCGTTGCGCGTCGCGGCCGCGTCCACGACGGGGGCCGTGAAGGCGCCGCTGACCTGGCGGGCGACGGCCCCCTCGCGGCGATGGGCCCCCGTTCGAGCGAAGCCGAGAGTGGGGGGGGGAGGGCGAACCCGGCATCGGCGGGGTACTGGCCGAGCGGGCCAGGCAGACCACACCCATGCCGCCGGGACCGAGGCGGTCACGGAGCCGCATGCTCCTCGGCCGGCGGTACCGGCCGGTCAGAAGCTGATGGAGTTGATGGTCTCCGCTATCGAGTTGAGGAACCGGTTGATGGGCGGGGCCATGCCGGTCGAGGCGAGGAAGAAGCCGAAGAGGATCGCCACGATCGCTGGGCCTGCCTTGATGGATCCCCCTCTCAGCAACACCACAAGGATGATCGCCAACAGCAGCACCACAGACAGTGAAATGGCCACAACTGATCACACCCTCGGTCGGTCCGCTCTCCCGGCCCGGGGACGCGACCACGCGCACCCCGCCAGAACCATCGTGCCACCAACCCGGCCCGGCTATGCGGACCGTGACGCATTGACCAGCTCACGCGTGCCGGAACCGGTGTGCGCCGCCGGGGGCCAGGGGCCGAACGGCCGGGCCTCGTACGGCAATTCGATGCACCACCCGCACAGGTAATTCAACCGAATCGTTTCCGTGTCCACACAACGCGTTCGCAGCTAATTCGAATTGCCCCCGCAGCCTCCTCAACAACCTTGCGGGCACACTTCGAAGGGGCGCGGAAGCGGACATTCCGCCAGAGTCGCCTGCTGGTCTTATGCGCCGCTTAGTCCGGAAGTATCCCGACAAGCAGGGCAAGTGTGATGAACACAATCCGCCGCCGGACGATGTGTTGGGCATCACTCCGACAGTGGCGTCAACTTCCTGAAATCCGGGGTACCGACAGCGAATAGCCAGGATTTACATCCGGCGTTTTACGAATAGCCGCAGGGAACGCTAGGGTGCCTCAGATGTTCCACGCTGCCTCGTCCCCCGCAAGCGCAGCGAGGTCCCGGATCGTCTCCCCGAGTTCCTGGTGGGAGGGTCTGTGACGAACTCGCTGCGACCGAACGGCGACCGCAGGGCGCCACTTCCCCCGGCACAGTCGCCGGCCGACGGAGTGCCGAGCCCGCGCTCGCCGCAGAGCCCGCAGAAGAAGCAGAGCGGCAAGCAGCGCGACGCGTTCTTCGACAACGCCAAGTACCTGGCGATCGTGCTGGTGGCCATGGGCCACGCCTGGGAGCCGCTCAAGGGCGACAGCCGGATACTCGAGGCCGCGTACCAGGTCGTCTACGCCTTCCACATGCCGGCGTTCATCATCATCTCCGGCTACTTCTCGCGCAGTTTCGACATGCGGCCCGACCGGCTCAAGCGCCTGATCACCGGCGTGGCCGTGCCGTACATCGTCTTCGAGACGGCCTACCCGCTCTTCAAGCGGTTCATCGACAACGATCCGCACCAGGAGATCAGCCTCCTCGACCCCTGGTACCTGACCTGGTTCCTGTGCGCGCTGTTCGTCTGGCGGATGACCACGCCCATCTGGAAGATGGCGCGCTGGCCGCTGCCGCTCGCGCTCGGCCTCGCGATGCTGGCGACCGTCTCCCCGGAGATCGGTGACGACCTGGACCTCCAGCGGGTCCTCCAGTTCCTGCCGTTCTTCGTGCTGGGCCTGGTGATGAAGCCCGAGCACTTCCACATGGTGCGCCGCCGTTCCGTGCGGATCGCCTCGGTGCCCGTGTTCGCGGCCGCGCTGGCCTTCAGCTGGTGGGCCGTCCCGCGCATGAACACCGCGTGGTTCTACCACCGGGACGCCGCGCAGGAGCTCGGCGCGCCGTGGTGGACCGGCCCGGTCATGGTGCTCGCGATGTTCGGCTGCTCCCTGGTCCTGACCGCCTGCTTCTTCGCCTGGGTGCCGCGCCGCCACATGTGGTTCACCGCGCTCGGCGCCGGCACGCTCTACGGCTACCTGCTGCACGGCTTCCTGGTGAAGGCCGGTGACTACCAGGGCTGGTTCGAGCCGACGTGGATGCACCAGCCGCTCGGTGAGATCTCCGTGACCGTCGCCGCGGCCGCCGTCGTGACGGTGCTGTGCACCAAGCCGGTGCAGCGGGTCTTCCGGTTCGTGATGGAACCGAAGATGGAGTGGGCCTTCAAGCGGGACGCGGCCGAGCTCGCCCGTGAGCGCCAGAGCGCCGAGCGGCGCGAGCGCGAACGCGAGAAGGCGACCGTGGCCTGACCGGCCGACCCGCTATCGACAACCAGACGGCCCGCACTCTTCGGTGAGTGCGGGCCGTCTGGTTGTGTCGGCGTCGACTGGGCGAACGTTGCCTGCCGGGGCACTAGCTGCCCTTCAGGTGTCTCATCAAGCGTTCGAAGTCCTGCCAGCCCGAGAGGTCGGACGGGTCGCCCCGAAACGCGTAGTACAGCGCCGGGCGGGTCTTCGGGCCCAGCTCCCGCGGAGCTTCGGGGAGCGGCGTGCGGCGGGCTCGGTCGCCCGGCATCTCGCGGACCTCCTCGGCGCCCAGTACGAAGGCGTAGGGCACACCGGGGCCTTCGAAGCGGGCCGGGACGGACAGGTCGCGGCGGGCCCGGCGGATCTGGACCAGCATGGACTGCAGGTCGTGCCGGGTGGCGAGGGCCTCCGCGGCGGCGACGACGGCGTCCGTCGGGATCTGCTCGCCCGGTCCGTAGCCGAAGGCCAGCGTCACGTCCTCCTCGACGCCGCCCTTCGTCCGGGTGACGCGCACCGTCGCGAGGCCCGGCCGCTCCGGCGTGCCGACGACCACCAGCCAGGTCGGCTCGGGTGCCCGCTCGTGGGCCACGTCGGTCAACTGCCGCAGTAACCAGGGGAGGTTGGCGGGCTCCTCGGTGCCCCAGCCGGCCGGTGGCTCGCCGGTGATCTCCCGCCAGACGGCTTCCACGGCACCGCCGAGGACGAGCCGGTCGTCGGCTGGGTGAACGGTGCGGAAGGAGATCGCGAGCTGGCGTTCACCGGTGTCCTGGATGCCCTCCCGGAAGGAGGCGGCGACGGGTGTGCGCGGGTCCTCCGGGGTCGCCTCCGGAGACTCGACCGTCACGAACAGGCCGTTGCTCCACTGGAGGACCGCTCCGGTCAAGCCGTCGTAGTAGCCGTCCCGCTCGTCCTGCACCACCCAGCGCGAGGGCCAGCCCGGCAGGCTGCCCCGGACCGCCGGGGAGAGGCGGGTGCCCGCCGGGGTGACGATCTGGAGCCCCAGGCCGGCGTTCGCGGCGGCGCGGAAGGCGTCCGACAGCCAGGCCGTCATCGCTACCACGGGACGGTCCTGGATGACGACGGCGACCTTGTCGGTGAGCACGTCCACGGCGGGCTGGGCGGCGGCCGGTGCCGGCGCCACCGCCATCCCGTCCGTCTTGACCACGGCCATCGACCACGCGGCCTGCGGCGGCCAGGCCGTCCCGCCGACCAGCGTGGCGATCCGGGCGGCGAACGTCCCGGCGAGTTCCTCGGCCTCCTGGACGCCGGTGGTGGCCCGGGCCTCGGTCCACCAGTACGGCACCTCGGGCTCCTGGGCTCCGAGCAGCCGCTCGGCCTCTCCTCTGACCTGCACGAGCAGCGGCGCTTCGACGGAGACGAGCGGGCGGCCCTGCTGGTCGCAGAGTTGCACCACGGCCCCCTCGCCCTCGGTGCCGGCCAGCAGGTCCGGGCCGCCGGAGAGCAGGCCCGCGAGCACGCTCAGCGGGTCGGGCATCTTCTTGGTGAGGGCGATGACATCCTTCGTCACGCGTTTACCTCGTCCCCTCGTAGACGGTCTGGATGAGCCGGCTCGGTTCGCCCCTGCGGACCAGCACGCCGCGGCCGGGCGGCTGCGGGCCGGCGTACACGCCGGGGAAGAGCTGCCCCTCGCTGCGGTCGCCGGCCATCACCAGCGCCGAGGCGCCGGACTCGCGCAGGCTCTGGAGCAGCGGCTCGTACAGGCCCCGGGAGGCGCCCGCGACGCGGCGGGTGAGGACGAAGTGCAGTCCGATGTCCACGGCCGACGGGATGTACGGCACGAAGGGCGCGAGCGGCTGCTGACCGGCCGTGGTGAGGACATCGTAGTCGTCGACGAGGATCACGATCCGCGGGCCGGAGAAGCTGCCCGGCTCCAGATCGGCGCCGTCGGCGCTCTCGTCGGGCAGCCGCTTCTCCAGTTCGGAGGCGATGCCGGCGGCGAGGCCGGCGCACAGCTTGGTGTTGTAGGCGTAGCCGCCCCGGTACTCCTCCGGGATGACGCCGCGCAGGCCGCGGCGCGGGTCGAAGACGCCGAAGACGAGTTCCTTGTCGCCGTAGCGCTCGATCAGGCTGCGGGCGATCACCTTGAGCAGGTTGGTCTTGCCGCACTCGCTGTCGCCCATGACCAGCAGGTGCTGGTCGTGGTGGAACAGGTCGAGCAGGACGGGGGCGAGCTGTGTCTGGTCCAGACCGACCGGGACGCGGCGCGGTTCGGTGGCCGGGCCGGGCAGCTGGTGCGCCTCCAGCACGTGCGGCAGCACGCGCACCGGCTGGGCGACCTCGCCGGTCCAGGTGGCGCGGATCTGCCGGGCGGTGGTCTCCAGGACCGCGCCGAGGTCGGCGGTGTCGGCGAGGCCGTCGGTGCGGGGCAGGGCGACCTGGGCGAAGAGCTTGCGGTCGGTGAGGACGCGGCCCTTCTCCTCGGGCGAGAGGGTCTCGCCGAGCTTGCGGTCGATGCTGGACTCGCTCGGGTCGTTCAGGCGCAGTTCGACCCGGGTGCCGAACTGGGACTGGGTGGCGATGCGCACGTCGTTCCAGCGCAGCATGCCGGCGACGACGTGGATGCCGTAGCCGCTGCCCCGCTTGAGGATGTCGACGACCGGGTCGTCCAGTTCCTCGAAGTCGTCGCGCAGCGCGCCGAAGCCGTCGATGAGCAGCACGATCTCGGTGCTGGCCAGCTCGGGCACCCGGCCCGCGGCCCGCAGGGTGCGCAGCTGCTCCAGCGAGTCGATGCCGTGCACCCGGAACAGTTCCTCGCGCTGGTCGAGCATGGCGCGCACCGAGTCGATGGTGCGGGCCGCGCGCTCGCGGTCGGCCCGGCCGGCGATGCCGCCGACGTGCGGCAGCCCCGACAGGGCCTGCAGGCCGCCGCCGACCAGGTCGAGGCCGTAGATGCCCACTTCCTGCGGGGTGTGGGTCAGCGCCAGCGAGAGGGCGAGGGTGCGCAGCAGGGTGGTCTTGCCGGACTGGGGACCGCCGATGATCGCGGCGTGGCCGCCGGCGAGTGTCAGGTCCAGGTACCACTGGCCCTGCCACTGCTTCGTCGGGTCGTCGAGCGTGCCCAGCGGCACCTGGAGCGGGCCGCGGCGCCCCGCGAGCTGCATGCCGCGCGCACCGACCTGCACCGGTCCGGCGACCTTGTCGAGCGGGACCGCGGCGGGCAGCGGGGGAAGCCAGATCTGGCGGACCGAGCGGGCACCGGAGCGCTCCAGCTGGTCGATCATCACGCCCATCTCGGTGGGGCCGGTCTCCCGGCGCCTCATCTGCGGCTCCTCGGGCCCCTCGGACTCCCCCTGGCCGAGGGTGTTGTAGGCCTGGTACTCCAGGGCGAGCGGCCCGGTGTCCTCCGGCTCGTGCTGGACGGGGCCGCGGTAGGCGCCCGAGACGTAACTGGCCTTGAACCGCTCGTAGTGGCTGGTGTCGACCTTGAGGTAGCCGAAGCCGGGCAGCGGGGGCAGGTGGAAGGCGTCCGTGGTGTCCAGGACCGTACGGGACTCGTCCGGGGAGAAGGTGCGCAGACCGAGCCGGTACGACAGGTAGGTCTCCAGGCCCTTGAGCTTGCCGGCCTCGATGCGCTGGCTGGACAGCAGCAGGTGCACACCGATGGAGCGGCCGATCCGGCCGATGGACAGGAACAGGTCGATGAAGTCCGGCTTGGCGGTGAGGAGTTCGCCGAACTCGTCGATCACGACGAACAGGTGCGGCAGCGGCTCCAGGTCGGGGCGCTTCTCGGCGCGCAGCGCGGCGTAGTGGCCGATGTCGGCGACGTTGCCCGCGTCCTTGAGCACCTGCTGGCGGCGCTTGACCTCGCCGGCGAGGGAGGCGTGCACGCGCTCGACCAGGCCGGCCTGGTTCTCCAGGTTGGTGATGACTCCGGCGACGTGCGGCAGGTGCGCGAACGGGGCGAATGTGGCGCCGCCCTTGTAGTCGACGAGGACCATGGCCAGATCCTCCGGCGGGTGCGTGGCGACCAGCGCGAGGACGAGGGTGCGCAGCAGCTCCGACTTGCCGGAGCCGGTGGCGCCGACGCACAGGCCGTGCGGGCCCATGCCCAGTTCGGAGGACTCCTTCAGGTCGAGGAGCACGGGCTCCTTGGCGTCGCTGACGCCGATCGGCACGCGCAGGAAGGCGCGCTCGCCGCGCGGCGCCCACAGCCGGTGGAGGTCGAGTTCGGCCACGTCGTCGAGGCCGAGCAGCTGGGCGAAGTCGACCGGGCCGGTGAGCGGGGCGTCGACCATCGACTCCGCGGACAGGCGCAGCGGGGCGAGCATCCGGGCGAGGCCCTCGGCGAAGGGGACGCCGATCTCGTCGACGGTGCCGTGGGCGCTGATCGGCTCCTTCTCGCGCAGGTCCTCGATGACGACGCGCTCACCGTCGACGGTGACGCGCACACCCACGCTGCCGGGCTCCTGCACGCGCTGGTCGAGCAGGTGCAGCACGGTGACGCTCATGTCCCGCAGGCCCACGGCGTCGTCGGGGCGCGGCAGGTCGACCGCGTCGGCGCCGTGCGCATCGGCGACGACGAGCAGCCGGGAGGTCATGGCGAGGGCGTCCTTGCCGGACAGGCCGCGGCGGACCTCGGCCGCGTAGGAGGCGCGGCGGCGCAGTTCGGCGCCGATCTGCCGGGCCAGCTGGGGCAGGGAGGGCGCGATGCGGCGGGCGGCGACGGGGCCGTCGAACTGCTCGGAGTCGAGCAGGTGCGGCAGCCACTTGGCCCACTCCCAGTCGGCGATCCGGTCGCCGGGCGCGGCCAGCGCCATGGCCACGTCGTCGGGGGCGTGGGTGGCGGCGGCCTGCGCGATCAGTGCGCGGGCGACACGCAGGGTGTCCTCGCGCCGGCCGATGACGGTGATGTTGCCGACGCGGTCGAGCGGGACGGTGAGCGGGAGTTCGGTGCCGTTGGCGAAGCGCGCGACCAGGGCGGAGGCCTCGTTCAGCATGAACTCGTCGGGCGGGGTGAGCACGGAGGATCCCGGCGGGGCCACCTTCAGGTCGCGCACCGGCATCTCACCGGTGCCGACGCGGACCCGCAGGAAGTCGGCGTCGAGCCGGCGCCGCTCCCACAACCGGGCCGGGTCGCGCACGATGTCGTACAGCGCGTCCGGCGGCGGGTTGAGCACCTGCGTGCTCTCGCGCCGCTCCCGCTCCTCCTTCGACAGCTCCTCCCGCAGGTCCTCCAGGTAGGAGAGGTAGGCCTCGCGCTGGGTGCGGCGGGTGCGCTGGGCCTTGCCTCGCTGGGTGAAGAGCATGACGAGCGAGCCGATGACGGTGACGAGGAGGATGATCGCGCCCAGCCCCGCGAACTGGCTGTTGCGCACGACCGTCATCATCACGACGGAGGACATCACGCCTGCGACGGGCAGCAGCGAGGTCGCGATCGAGCCCGTCTTGCCGTCGGGCAGGTTCGGCGGAGCCTCGATGGTGCGCGGTTCGGGGGCGGCCGGGGGCCTGGTGGTCCGGGCCGGCCGGTGGATCAGTCGGGTGCTCATCGTGGTTGACCTGTCCTGTCGGTCCTGGGTTCCCTTCGTTTGCGGGAGGGGTCAGCGGCGCTTGTGGGAGAGCTGGAAGGCCTCCGCCGCCAGGCGGGTGGCGGCCTCCCTGGTGTCCCGCGCGAGCAGCTCGGTGCGGATCGTGCCGCCGGCCGCCAGATGCCGGTCGTAGGGCAGGACCCGCACGCTCGCCCCCGTCGCCTTCAGCTGCTCGGCCGCCTTCTCCAGGTCGATGCCGGTGTGCGGCACGGTCTCGGTGAGCACGACGACGGTGGAGGTGGTGATGTCCCGGGGCAGCCCGCGCATCCACTCCAGGACCGCGTGCGTGCTGGCGATGCCCTCCAGCGTCGCGGGGACCGTGAGGATCCGGGCCTGGGCGGCGGACAGGGCGGTGCGGGCGACCTCGGCGGGCAGCGTCTCGCAGTCGGCGACGGTCACGCCGAAGTAGCGGCGCATCGCCACCATGATCCGCTCGTAGCCCTTGGTGTCGAGCATGGCCCCGACCTGGCCCTGGCTGCCGGGCAGCAGCCAGGCGTTCTCGGGCAGTTGGACCAGGTAGCCGGTGATGTCGAGGAGCGTCATCTGCGGTTCGACGACGTCGGCGAGATCGCCCGTGGTCCAGCGCAGGCTCTCCGCGCCGAGCCGGAGCGGCAGCGAGCCGAGCGCCGGGTCGGCCTCGACGGCCAGGACGGGGTCCTGGCGGTAGTGGGCGTAGGTGGCGGTCAGCAGCGCGGCGACCGTCGTCTTGCCCGAGCCGCCGCGGATCGAGGTGACCGCTATCTGGCGGCCGGTGGTGACCGGCTGCTGGAGGATCTCGGCGGTCGCGGTGGTCTCGGCGACCTCACGGGCCGCGGAGGAGGAAACAGTGCGGCGTACGGCCCTCAGGGCGCGCGCGGCGAACGGCTCCCCCCGCCGGGGTCCCCGGCCCGCGCCGGCGAGCTTCTGGTCGAGGACCGGGTGGCTGTCGGGGGTGGAACGGGAGGCACGGGCGCGGGGCGCGGGGGCCTGCTGCGCGTACTGCTGCGGCTGGGGCTGCTCCTGCTGGGCCGGCTGCTGCTCGGCTGCGTGCCGCTCGGCGTGGGCCTGCTGTTCGGCGTAGGCCTGTTGCCCGGCGTAGGCCTGCTGTTCAGCGTAGGCCTGCTGCTGGGCGTGCTGGTGCTGCTGCTGTTCGGTGTACGCCTGCTGCTGCGCGTGCTGATGCTGCGCCTGCTGGTGCTGCTCGGCGTACGCCTGCTGCTCGGCGTAGGCCTGCTGCCGGGCATAGGCCTGCTGTTCGGCGTAGGCCTGCTGGGCGTAGGCCGGGTCGGGGTAGGGCTGCTGTCCCTGCGCGGGATAGGCCTGCCGTTGCGCGGCGGCGTACTGCTCGGCGTACGCCTGCTGTTGCGCGTGCTGCTGCTCGGCGGACGTGGGCTGCTGGTACTGCTGCGGGTAGCCGTAGGCCGGTGCCGGCCCCTGTCCTCCCTGCCCGTGTCCCTGTCCCTGGGCGTACTGACCGGCTGGGCCCTGCTGGGCGGCGTGCGCCTGCTGCGCCTCCGGCCCCTGTCCCTGCTGCGGCGCCGCCTGCTGTGCCGCCGCCTGCTGCCGGTCCCGCTGCTGGGACGTCTGCTGCGGCTGCTGGGGCGTGCCGCCCCTCAGATCGCGCAGCACGTCGTTCTGCCAGTTGTCCCCGCTCGGCATGTCGCCCTTCTCTCCTGCCACATCCCGCCGTGTCGTTCCGCGGGAGCGACAGGGTGGGCGTCTGGTCTTCGAAGCCTCAGAACTTGTTGAGCAGCTGCCCGTAGATACCGAACGCCCCGATGGCGAGCGGGAAGAGCCCGATCACGCCGATGGACTCGATCAGGTCGGCGAACCTGCGCAGCCGCACCCGGACGTGGTCGGGCGGCTCGATGCCCAGGGCCAGCAGCGGCAGCAGTGCCGCGGCCCCCAGCAGCACCAGCGCACCGGCGCCCCCGGCGTGGTCCAGCCACAGCACGGCGAGGCGTACGACGAGCAGCGCGGCCGCCGCGAACAGCGCCACGACCTCGGCGACCAGGGGGAAGGCCCGCGCCCTGGACAGCAGGACGACGGCCACGAGCGAGGCAAGGCCCACCGTCCAGACGGTCGGCTCCTTCGCGGTGGTCAGCATCCAGCCGCCGAGGGCGGCCGACGCCGCGGTGACGACGGTGGCGAGGGCGAGCCCGCGGTGGGTGGCGGCGAGGGCGTTGGCGACCTGGTGGCGGCTCACGGACGTCCCCGTGGAGCGCTTGTCGTCCAGGGCGGTGAGTCCCGAGGCCATCAGCGCGAACCGGGGCAGCAGCCCGAGCAGGATGATGGAGAACACGGCCATCACGGCGCCGATCCGGTCCGCCCGGTCCTGGAGGAGGGCGACGGTCTCCCACACCAGGGCGACGACGACGATCGCCCCGGCCCCGATCAGCCCGCCCTTGCCGAGCGGCGAGCAGTAGGCCAGCAGCACGAGGGTGACCACCAGTGCGGCGGCGACACCGGCCAGCCGGGCCGTCCCGCCCCAGTCGTAGGCGTCGGCGGCGGTCCAGGCGGTCATCAGGCCGAGCCCGCCGGCGGCGAGCAGCAGCGCGGTGGCCAGGCCCTGGTTGCCCCGGCCGATCCGGGCGATGGCCGCGCCGGCGATCAGGAACAGGGCGGTGACGACCGCGAGTCCCGTGGTGACGGACTCCAGGGAGAACTCCTGCCGGGCCAGGACGGCCGCGGCCACGGCGAACACCACGGTGGCCACACCGGCGCTGACGCGGCGGGCGGCCGGGCGCCAGCGCCAGGTCCGCAGGTCGAGGTCGTCCGCGACCTGGTCGGTGACGTCGTGCACGACCGGCGCCGGCGGTGCGGCATGGGCCCGGACGAGGCGGAGTACGGCGCCGTCGGGCACCTCGGCCGACGCCAGCGTCGCGTCATGGGGCAGCGCCGAGCCGTCGGCGGTGATCAGCTGCCGGGTAGTCGGCCGTGTGGCGGCCCGGTCGTCCAGCAACTGGAGTATGTCGGGGAGCAGTTGGCCGATCGGTGTGTCCGACGGCAGGACCAGGTCGGCTCGCCGTCGCTCGCCGATCAGGGTGACCCGGCTCAGCTGGGTCCGAGACATCGTTGCTGCGCTCACCACTCACCGGAACCTATCATCGCGTTTTTTCCGCCACGGCCGCGCGCCGATCCGCTCGCGCCGGCCGTGCACGCCCCGTTCACTGTTTCTCCGCACCCTTGCCGCCGGCACCGCTCGCGGAGGCGCTGGGCGTCGGGTTGTACAGCTGTTCCTGCTGCTGTTGCTGCTTGTTCTCCTCGGCCTTCTGCTTCGCCAGCGTGGCCTGGAGGAAGGACCAGCCGATGCAGCCGGCGCAGAGTACGGCGGCGATCGCGATGCCCGCGAACATCTTGCCGAACCGCTCGTCCGCCGTCCGTCGCGCGCGCTGCGCGCCGAACAGCAGCGCGTCGCGCATCCGGCGCCGGCGCACCGCCACCGACTCCAGCAGCTGGCTGTCGTAGTCCCGTGCCATTCAGTCGTCCTGTGCCTTGTTGATGCGTGGTCAGTCGTCCAGGGCCAGGCCCAGGCGCTTCCGCATGACGGCGTACTTCCGCGTGAGCCGCCGGACGGTGTGCTCGTCGAGTGCGGCAAGGCGGTGGGGGTCGGCGTTGTGCGCGAGGTCGGCGGCCTTGACCAGCCGGGCGCCCGGGGTGGCCAGGATCCGGTGTGCGTACGCCTCCGGCTCCTCGTCCGGCCGCCTGGTCATGGCCCGTACGACGTCCTTGGTCTGCTGCGTGAGGGCGGCGGCGTCGAGCCACTCCTCGCTCAGGACGCCGTCCTCCAGCGCGTCGTGCAGCCAGGCGGCGGCCACCAGCTCGTCGTTCCCTCCCCGGGCGCGCACGCCTTCGGCGACGGCCGACAGATGTTCGGCGTACGGCCGACCGGCTTTGTCCGTCTGCCCGGCGTGCGCGGCGCGAGCGACGGCCTCGACGTCGGCGAGACTCATCTCCTGCGGCATGCGATCCCCCTAGCTTCGCTTCCGCAACATAAGACACGAACGCGCCACGCGAACAACCGGGGTGCGGCTCTCCCCCACGCGTCTTCACACACCGCCCGACAGCCCCGTCACGATCATGAAGAGCACCCACAGTGCGGGGAGGAGCGCGATGTACGCCCGGGGCCGTCGCCGCACGGGTACGCCGGGGTCGTAGCGCGGGCCGAGCGTGCCCGGCCCCGGCGCGGGGAGTTCCTTCACCTTGCGCACCGCCAGGACGTTGCGGACCAGCGTCAACGGCGCGAAGAGGAAGAGGGAGAGGGGGCTCCACCAGCCCCAGGCGAGCGTGTGGGTGGTCAGCGCGCGGTACACGGCCAGCCCACAGGTCATGCACATCGGACCGTCCGTCTTCCGGAATCCCATGAGGACGACGAGACCGCGGTGGGCGCGGAACGCGACGTCCGCGGCGGGAGAACCTCCGCAGAACCTGCACATGGGGAGGGACGGATCCGGGGGCTCGGGGAGGTGCGGATGCGGGAGGCGGCGGTCCCGGCCGCTGTCGGGCGGGGCGTCGGCCGGACTAGAGGACTGCGCGGGCTGCGCGGCGGGAGGGTCGGCGTACCAGGCGCGTAGGGAGTCGGCGACGGCGTCCAGGAGGCCGCTCTTGAGGGCCTTGTCGATGGTCCCGTCGCAGAACTTCTCCCCGCGCACCACGGCGGTTGCGGCCCGCACGGCGTCGGCGGGCCGCAGCCCGCCCTCCGGCCGGAGCGTGGGCATGGGGTTGTCCATCCAGCGGTGCTCGGGCGTGACGGCACCGACGCGGTGGAGGGCGTGGACGGCCCGGTCCACCCCCTTGCTGTATTTGGGGAACGGCACGTGGATGGCACCGCTCGGCGACTTCTGCCCACCGCCCCACTGCACGTCCCGGTCCTCGTCCGTGAGCGCGTCGAAGGCGTCGGCGAGTTCCCGCCACGCCTCGGCGTCGTCACGGTCGAGCTGGGAGAGGAGGCGCTGGTCGTCGGCCGGGGTGACGATACGGGCGAGTTCCTCGACGGCGGAGGCGTCGGCGGCCTCGGTGACGGGGCCTACGCCGGGTTCGTGACTGAGCAGGTGGAGGACGCCGAGAGGCGTGAGCCCACGCTCACGGGCCTCACAGATCCGGCGGTACCACTCCGTCCCCGCGTGGTAGGCACTGCTGCTGCTCGCCCGCCGGTTGATCCACTCGACGTCGTCGGCGCCGGGCTCGGCCCAGGCGTATCCGACCACCTCGCCGTCGGGGGCGGTGACGGAGATGTAGTGCACGGGGTCGGTCATGTTGTTGTTCTCGTGGGTCGGCCGGGGCTCAGCCACCGGGGGGCTGCTCTTTCAGCGCGGCAAGCGTCGGTGCCTCGGTGAGCGAGCCCGGAACCGCGTGGCTCCGCTCGCTGTCGTTCGCGCCGCGCGCCGGTTCGGCGAGGAGGGCGGTGGGGGCGAGCTGTCGGGCCTTGCCGGCGCACAGAGCCCGCCCCCACCTGCCACCGGCGTTGACGGCGTTGGCCGACAACCCCGGCGGCACGATCCAGCCGGCCGCGTCGTCCTCTTCCCCGAAGCGCGAGTTGGTCGGCTCTTCGTTACTCACCCTGAGCCAGGGCCTCGACGGCGGCGGCGTTCGGGGCGTCGGTGAGGGAACCGGGCAGGGGGCGGCCTCGGCCGCCCCCCTGGGGGTCGCCGTACAGCTCCACGAGGGTCTGAGTCGGGCGGAGGCCGCGCGCCTTTCCCTCCCGCAGGCGCATGATCCAGGGCATGCCTGCGTTCACCGCACGGGGGCCGCCCGCCTTGCGCGGTTCATAGGCTGCGGCGTCGTCCGCGTCACCGGCCCAGAGGTACCCGAGGACCGAGCCGTTCTCCTTGTCCACCACGGTGAAGTACTGCACAGGGTTCTCGGTCCAGTCCTGGTACCGCGCCGGTCCGCCCGGCTTCTCCCTGAACTGCAGGTCTTCTTCGAAGCGCGACGGCACCGGTTGCTCGCTGCTCATGAGTCCATACTCCTTGAGTCGTCTGTCCTGGGCGCTGCTACGGTTTCGGCCTCGGCAGGACCTCGCCGTACACCTGCCACTTTCCGGCCTCGTCCTCGAAGACGCGCGTCACCTTGTATTCCACACCACGGGCGAGTAGCAGCTCCCGCTCCCCCTTGTTCGAGGAGATGTGGTCGATCCAGAGAGCAGGGGTGCCCTCCGGCACTCGCAGGTGCAGGTGTACGGGTTTGTACTCGAACGCCGGGTCCTTGCCGAGCGACGTGGACATGAATCCGAGGTCGTCGTAGACGTTGCCCTGCATTTCCAGTGGCGACCGCAGGTTGAGGTAGCCCACGTCGGTGCCTCGGACGACCATGAGGTTCTCGGGCACGGGGCGGGCGCCCATGACCCGGTCCATATTGTCGACCAAGTCCTGGACTCGGGGCTCCAAGGGCTTGTCAACGGCCCGCAGCGGGTCGTTGATGTGCTTGTAGTAGAAGCTGCTGTACCTCTCCAGCGCCCCCCTGGCCTTGGGGCCGAGGTTGTCCAGGAAGTCGTTCCAGTACGCGTCCCCGTATTCCTTGCCCGCCTTGTTGCTGGTGCTGGGGTAGGGGTTGGTCCCCCGTTCCAGCTCCGCCATGGCCACCGCGTGCCGCTCCGCGTCAGTGGCCAGGTTGTCGAAGTCGTCAGCCGACATGATCGGCTTGTACTCGAACGGCTCCCCTGCCCCGCCGTGGCCCGGTACGTCCGTGCCCTGGTGTCCCGGAGCCACCGGCGCGTCGGTGCCGTGATGTGCGGCGGCGTCCGCCACTCCGTGGCCGACGTCCGTGTGGTCACCGGCGTGCACCGCGTCGTCCGCGTGGCCGACGGCGTCGTCCCCATGTCCGGCACTGTGCGCGGCGTCGTCGGCGTGACCGGCGCCAGGGGCGTCGTAGCCGTGGCCGCCGGGGCCGGGGACGTCATGGCCGCCCGTGTGCGGCGCCGGCGGGACGTCGTGCACCGGGTTGGCGCCAGTGGTCTGGCTGTACCAGGGAGTCCCCGCCCCGGGGTGACCGCCCAGGTGCGGTGTGGTGGTCGGGGCCATGTCGTACGACGAGGGCGGAGGCGCCTGGTCGTACGCCGACGGGGCCGGTGCATGATCGTAGGTGCCCGGCGACGGCGCGTGGCCGTACGGAGAGCCGGAAGGGGCGTGGCCGTACGGAGACGCGGACGGTGCCTGGCCGTACGGAGACGCGGACGGTGCCTGGCCGTACGGCGAGCCGGTCGGCGTGTGGTCGTACGTGGACGGAGCCGGTGTTGGGTCGAAGGCGCCGCCCGGGGTGTGGGTCGGGGCCGTGGGGGGCGTGTTGTAGTGCCCCGCGTTGGCCGCGTTGTCCACCGTGTGCGCGGCTCCGTCCACGCCCCCGTGGGCCGCCCCCGCGTACGACGGTGTCTGGGCGCCCTGTGTCGTCCAGTGGGCCGGAAGCGTCGGAGTGGTGCCGTGCGGGACCGTCGGGCTGGTGCCGTGGGGAACCGGTGTCGTGTCGATCGTGCCGTTGGGCGCGACGAGGTTGTTGTTCGGGGCCAGCTGGTGGCCGTCGGGGAGGTGGACCGAGCCGTCGGGGAGCGTGGGGATGTCGATGTTGCCGGCGCCCTTCAGGCCCTTGGCGATGTCGCCGATCTTCGACAGGCCGGCGCCCGCGCCCTTGGCGATGTAGGTCATGGGGTCGATGACCCGGCCGGCCTTGCCCGCCACCGACAACGCCTTGGCGACCGCGCCGGCCTTGCCCGCACCCGCCGCCGCAGCGCCCGCGCCGCCGGTGAAGACCGTGGTCAGCACGTTGAAGGTGACCGCACCGGCCGCGCGGGCGGGGTTCTTGCCCCACTCGTCCCACGCCACCAGGGCCTTGCCGGTCTCCTTCATCGCCGTGCGCGAATCACGCAGCCAGGAGGGCAGCTTGTCGTCCGGCAGGGTCCAGAACTGGGCGTTCGCCCCGGGGATGGCCGTGATCACCAGGCCGGTCGCGAGCTGCGCCAGGCCCTTCCACGCCTGGCCCATCGCGTCCCAGCCGCCGAAACCCACCAGCGTGCCCAGGCCCTTGATCGTGCCCCACACACCGTCGACGATCAGCCCGTCCCACACGAACGACTTCAC
>NZ_DF968486.1:0-164 GCF_001270025.1 Streptomyces azureus
GCCGCCGGACACGGGACGTACGGCACCGCCACGGGACGCCGGAGGCACCCCGCCGCCGGACGCACCACCGCCCCCGGCCGCGGGCGGCACGACACCGCCGCCGGACACGGGACGTACGGCACCGCCACGGGACGCCGGAGGCACCCCGCCGCCGGACGCACCAC